>JAYTIB010000916.1:0-7513 GCA_043732205.1 Schlesneria sp.
GTCCCAAATCTTCCTGTCGAAGTCTTCTTGACGGTCGTCGGCAAAAGAATGACTCCGAGCTTTGATGACGACTCGCAGAGCTGCTTGACGCAAATCTAATCTTCGCGGCCAGACCAGAAGCGAATCATTAGTAGTACGGATTTCACAGATGAAGACGGAGGAGGAGACTGTCGTTGGTCTTCGTCTGATCTGTGTCATCTGTGAAATCTGTGTGATCCGTGATTCTGCTGCTGACTCGTTGGTTGCGGCCGGAAGGCTGCGTCGTTTCACCTGTCGCCCAGACTCCAGACGGCGATTCCCCTGACTGACGTCGCCTTACCGGATTTCATCAACTCGATAGACGCTTGACGCAGGTCTGGCGAATTGCGAAACTCCCGCCCGCTCGATCCGAGTCTCCCGCGGCCCTCGGCCGTAGTTCTCGCGTTCAAGTCCATGGCCAGGTAGCTCAGTTGGTAGAGCACAGGACTGAAAATCCTGGTGTCGGCGGTTCGATCCCGCCCCTGGCCACTTTCATGTCTGGCAAGGCGACAATGTGGCGCGAATCTGGCTGATCCTGTTCGCGAGCCTGCTTTCTTGTGGCTGGGGATGTTCCTCCCGCCATTCCCCGGCCTCGACAACCGCCACCAATGTTGTCGGCTTTCAATTGCCCACGCACTGGGCGCGACAGGTCCGCAAGGGGCAGCACTACGACTTCGGTCGCGTTGCGATGGAGGCCCGCCTGCAAAAAGCTCTGGGTGTGAAACCGACCGTCCAGGCCGATCAGGATGGCCTCGTGTCCCAGTACGAAAGCCGTCAGGGAAAATTCGTGCTGCAACTTTTCGGACCCCGCACGGGACTCGAACGGGCGACACTGCGTCTGCATCGCGTCGAAACATTGACGGACAAACAGCGCGAGGCGCGGGAACGGGATCTCAAGGCGATTGCCCCACTGTTGCTGTTGGGTGACGACGGGACAAAGTGGGTCTGTGAAGCCGCCGGCGGATCGGTGGCGACCGCGATCAAGCAAGCCACGGAAGTCCACGAATTCGGCAAGACGACCTACGCCCTGAAGGCGTTCCAGGACGCGGACGCCGAAATCGACAACGAGCCGACCAATCCGCGCCTGTGGATCAGCATCGGGCCGCACATCGAATTCGAAAAGCCCGACCCGGTCGAGTCCGATGCTGCCAATCAAACGCCGGAGTCTGCCAAGTAGCCCCGGCGCGCGGCCGGATCAGCCGGCGAACGACGAGGAAAAGACGGAGACACTTCCATCCACCCTCGGCAGCGATCACATCAAGGATTCAGCGTCGCTTTCGCAGGTTCGTCCAGAGTGGCCGGTGCCGGTGGCACTGTGGCCGGAGCCTCCGTTGGCTCCGAGATCGAATTGATCTCCGCTCCCTGTGGCAGCCCCGGAAAGAGGTCCGTCTTGGGGTAGGGAACTCCTGATCCGAATTCTTCCGGCTTGGTGTCCAGGTATTCGGCGGGCTTGCCGTAGCTGCGTTCCCAGGCGCGCTGCAGCGCGTCTTCCTTGGACTTCTCGTCCCAGTCCCCTTCGGTCAGTTGGATCCCGTCGACTTCCAGCAGCATGCCGCGCCGCCAGTGGAATTCGGTGATCGCCTTGTTGTAGGCGATCAGGGAATTGAAGTAGGCGATTTCGGCGGCGGAATTGGCGGCGTAGGTCCGCAGAACCAAGTCCATCGTCACTCCCTGGCCCTGTTCGTCGCGGGCACCGACGTCATACAGCGCCGTGGTCGCTTCGACCCGCTTCACGGCGGCAATCTTGCGGTCCAATTGAGTCTGGGCCACCTTGTACGACGCCTCGATCCGCTGAACGGCCTCCGCCAAGTCGTGATTGATGTCCTGTTCCTGCGCCGCGAGCGCCGCCCGGGCCTTCACCAATTGCAATTCGATGTTGTGCAATTGCATGCGGGCCGTGCGCAAGCCGATCGGCATGCTGAACTGCAGGCCGGCAGTCCACCCGGTCAGATTCGTGTTACCCATTGAGGTGTACATGCTGTTGAACGGCTTGTCGTCATACTTCAGCAGATTGGCCCCGAACCCGTTGACCTGATAGGCCGACACGAAATTCAGTTGCGGATTGGCGACGTTTTCGGCGGCGCGGTATTGCAGTTCCAAGCTCTTGATCTGCCACTTCTGGCGGCGCAATTCGGCGCGGCGAGTCAGCGCGTCGAGGACGCTTGATTCCCAGTTCACCACGAACTCCGCTTCCATCGGATCATCCGCGGGGCGGATGATTTTGCCGTCATTCACCGCCAGGCCGAGCAGTTTGCGGAACTGGTTTTCCGTCACGAAGATGGTGGCGAGTGCCGTCTCGACCCGGGCTTGCGCGTCGAAGTAGTTCTCACGCGCCTGGGCTTCGTACGCGGCGCTGCCTCCACGCGCGCCCGCATCCATCTTGGCTTTCACTTCCACCCACGAACGCTGGACACTCTCGCGGTTGGCCTTCTCAGCATCGAACTGCCGGTAGGCGAGATACAGCTCCCAGTAGAGATCCTCGACATCCTTGACCATCTGCGTCACGGCGAGTTCGAAGTCGGCCACGTCGATGTCGCAGTTGATGCGGGAGATGGACACCCCCTGGGACACGCCGGTGATCGAGCCCAGTCCGGCCCGGGCCGGTCCGGCAATGCGGTTGTATTCCACGCCCGCTCCGGCCCACAGCGGTTGGTTGAAGGTCGCCTGCAGCGTCCCCGTGTAGTTGGAGGAAATCGGGACAAACGGCGAGTTCGTACTTTGGTAGTTCCAGTTGTGGTTGACGGCAAAGCTTCCACCAGTGGCCAGTGTCTTCGTGACGCCGGAATTGAACGAGCCGGTGTCATTGTTAGTTTGGAAGATGCGGAAATTATTCTGGATCGTCGCGTTGTTGCCCCACTGTGTGGAGGCCGTCAGTTGGGCGTCGAAGTCCGCCAAGGCCGCTTCGACACCGCGGTTGCCAAACAGGTAGCCCGTTTCTCCCAACGCCGGATCGTAGATCGACGGGCTCCCCTGCGGGTTTTGCAGCAGTTGCTGGCTGTTGGTTCGCGTGCGAATCATCTTGTTGTTTGTGACCGCCGTGTGGACCGCCTGGAAGAGTGTCATCTCCCAAGTTTCGTCGTCGTTTGGTTCCTTGATCGTGCGCGGCCGCTGCGAAAACGAGACTTCCTGCGGGGTCGATTGATCGACGTTGGGATACTCGACCGCGAGCATCTTGTCGCGATAGTGCTGAAGCTCGGCATCGCCGAAGTAGGTCACTTCCTGCGTCGCGCGGCATCCCACCGCGCCGCACAGCAACAGCGCGTGAATCCAGCGGATTGATCGTCTCCATCGCATCGGACGGATCCCCCTGACAACTCATGATTCCCCGCCACAAGGCGGTTCACACCCGGCCGGCATTGGATCGGCAGCGTCCCTGCGATCATTACAATCCGCAAACTCGGCGCATCGTGCTTCGTCAGTATCGTCCGCAAAACCGGCAAACCTTCACGGTTTTAGCACCGGCAGATCCATTCGGGGCGAATGGCAAGCCGCGTTCGACATGCGGTGGCTTCGTCAATTGGTGACTGCCGCCATGTTGCAACATCGCTCCCGCGAGGGAGGTGCGACGCAGCCTTGTGGCGTGGCGGAATGCGGCCACGGCGATATCATCGGGCTCGGTCAGAGCGGCGAGTTTCGCCGGTGATCGCCGGATGATTGGTTTACGGGAGAACGCTGCTGTGTTGGAGATGCATGACGAGTTGCTGCAGCCTCACGCGATCTGGATGCGCGCGGCACTGGACCAGGCCCGTCAGGCGTTCGACGAGGGTGAGGTTCCGATCGGTGCGGTCATCGTCCACAACGATCGAATCATCGGCGCGGCGGGGAATCAGCGCGAGCAGTTGCGCGATCCGACCGCGCATGCCGAAATGATCGCCATCACCCAGGCCGCCGAGAGCCTCGGTTCCTGGCGACTGCTGGATTGCACCCTGTATGCCACGCTGGAGCCCTGTCCCATGTGCGCCGGAGCGATCGTTCAAGCCCGAATCCCAACCGTCGTGTATGGCACGACGGACGAAAAGGCCGGGGCCTGCCATACGCTCTACCAAATCACCAGCGACCCCCGCCTGAACCATCGAGCCACGGTCATCGGGGGTGTCTTGCAGGACGAATGCCGGGGCCTGCTCCGCGAATTCTTTGCAATCCAGCGTTCTTTGGGAAAAAAGTAGGCCCCGATCAGCCGACGAAAGTGTTGGATTGGGTAAGGTTTTCTTGTTTTGCAACGGGATTCGACACGCTAGAATTTCCCCGCGTTGCAGTTTCAGGCGTGAGGCCACGGAGATCGCCATGTTGCCCGATGATGTCGAGTACGACGATGTCGACGCGTTGAACTGGTCCGACGAACCGGTCCTGTTGGAGTTGGCTGTCGAAGACGATGGCGAGTCGCCCAGCGATTCGTCCTGGATGGGTGGTGTCGCCGGCGCATCGCTGAGCATCGTGTTCCACCTGTGGCTGCTGTTCACGCTCTCCGGAATCGCGTTCGACGAGCGAGGCGATCTGGAACTGGAGCCCATCCAGACAGTCTTCTCGAATCCACCACCACTCGAGCAACCAGTGGAAACCCCGGAATACGAACTGGCGAACCCCGATGACCGGGAAACAGAAGTTCGCAAAGCAATCAATGCGGCTTCCATCGGTTTGGAAATCACCAACAATCCCAAACCCGAGTCCGCACCGGTTCCCACGATGGAAGTCAATCCGGACTTGAAGAAGTTGCCCAGCTACGACATCCCCCAGGGAAGGGAATTGAGCAAGACGATCGTCGTGCCGGGAACCACGGGTGAGGCGCTGATTCAACTCGACACGGCACTCGACCGGGTCACGTGGGAGATCGCCCGCAATCTGCAGGAGCGAAAGGTTCTTGTCGTCTGGATGATCGACGCCTCGGGCAGCATCGTGCCCCAGCGCCAAGCACTCGTCAAAAGACTGAAACGCATCTACGGTGAGTTGGGGGCGCTCGACGCCGCCGGCCAACTCCCCCGCATGGAACAGCCGCTTCTGAGCGGCGTCGTGCTGTTCGGGGCACAGACGACATTTATCACCAAGGAACCAACCGACAAGTTCGACGAGATCGTGAACGGAATCCAGTCGGCTGCGACCGATCCATCCGGCTTGGAGAACGTCTTTACGGCGGTGATCAAGGTCATTGACAACTGGGGACATTACCGGAACGACAACGGTCGGCGGATCATGCTGGTGGTGCTGACTGATGAAGCGGGCGATGATCACGGCCCACCGCTGGAGCAAGCCATTACCAAGTGTCAGAACCGCGGAGCCAAAGCCTACGTCATCGGCCCGGCCGCTCCGTTCGGTCGCCGCAAGGGATACATCCCCTACGTGGCCAAGGAAAATGGTCGGACCTACCAGATACCCGTGGACTTGGGACCGGAATCGGTGGTCGTCGAGAACGTGGATCTGCCGTACTGGTACGAGGGACCGCAACTCACCTATCTGTCGTCTGGATTTGGTCCGTATGCGCTCAACCGGTTGGTCAAAGAAACCGGTGGTGTGTACTTCATGACCAACATGACCACCAATTCGGAACTGAGCACGATCGGCCAATTCGACTCGGCGATTATGAAGGCGTTCGAACCGGACTATAAGTTTAGTTCGCCGGCGCAGTTCATGCAGGACATCATGCAACATCCGTTGCGCGGTGCCGTGGTGGGGATGGCCGAATTCAGCCAGACGACCAACCTGCGAGCCCAGGGAACACCGGTCTTGGAATTCCGCGTGCAGGCGAACAACTTTCGACAGCAATTCGCCGACGCCCAAAAATCCGCGGCGATCAGCAGCCTGGCGATCGAAAACATTCTGGCGCGGATGCCTCCCAACACCGAGAAGCTGTATGCGGCCGAGCAGTCCATGCGATGGCGTCTGGCCTTCAGCTTGGATTACGGCCGGTTGTTGGCCCAGAAGGTGCGAGCTTTCGAATACAACTCGGCGCTGGCGCAACTCAAGGGGACCTACACCGAGTCAGACATCAACAACAAGGTGAACCACTTCATCTTCCGTCCCGACAAGGAACTGAATTACGCGCCATCACTGCGAAAGCAGGCTCGGATCGCGGAAGAGCATCTGCAGCGGGTGATCAAGGAAGCTCCCGGCACGCCGTGGGAGATGCTCGCCAAGCGGGAACTGAAGGACGGATTCGGAATTCGACTGGTGGAGCGATTCATCCCGCCGCCACCGCCCGCAGCGAAAGCCGATCCCGGCAAGACCAAACCGGGGCCAAAAATTCTGGCGGAGCAGCAAAAGCCCCAGCCGAAGCCCGGACCCAAGCCGCCTGATCCGGTGCTGCCCAAGCTGTAACGAAGCAGGCGGATTGCCTGTCTTCATCCGCTTGCCCTTCTGTCGTTCATGTGGTGAACAACGAGGGAGACAGCCGGTAATTGCAGTCGTCAAAAAACTCACCCCGGTTGTCCTGCTTTGGACAACCGGGGTGTTTGTGTTGACGGAGTGAGGCTCGGCTCACGCCTTCAGATACCCGTTCTTGTCCAGGTAGGCGATCACTTCATCGGCCAGTTCTTCGATTCCCTTTGAGTTGGAATCGAGAACCAGTTCGGGCTTCTCAGGAGCCTCGTAGGGTGCCGAGATGCCGGTGAAGTTCGGCAGTGTTCCAGCCCGCGCCTTCTTGTACAGCCCTTTCGGATCGCGCTGCTCACAGACTTCGAGCGAGGCATCGACGAGGATCTCGATGAATTCGCCCGCGCCCATGATCTCACGCACCTTGTCGCGATCGCCACGGTAGGGCGAGATGAACGCCGTCAGGGCAATGGTGCCGGCCTGTGCAAACAACTTGGCGACTTCGCCAATCCGCCGGATGTTCTCGGTCCGATCCTCGGGTGAGAAACCCAGGTTCTTGTTCAAACCCATCCGGATGTTGTCGCCGTCCAGCACGAAACTGCGCTTGCCAGCCAGATGCAGTTTGTAATCGACAGCGTTGGCAATGGTGCTCTTGCCGCAGGCGGACAATCCGGTGAACCAGAGCACGGCCCCCTTGTGTCCATTCAACTTGAACCGTTCGTCCTTTGACACCAGGTGTTCGTGCCAGGTGACGTTGGTGGCCTTTTGCTCGGTCATGAACGGGAAACTCCTTCGATGTGGGGGCGGGAAGCGCCGGCATATTCGATCCAACAGGAAGGATCGCGCGGCGGTGGAGTGTAGGAAAACCGCGGGGTCGATGGAAGCGAAGAGGATTCAACGCGAAAGCAGGCCGAATTGCCGCCAAGCCAATGGCGAGCCCCCCTGTCCGTGAATATACTTCCGGCCCCGCAGTGCAAACCGCCCCAGATTGGGCTGAGAGAGATCATGGCCGCGACCCAGACGATGCAACCGCTTCAAGATGTCCACGTTCGTGAGACCGTCCCATTGGTTTCGCCCCGGTATCTGAAACAGGAAGAGAACATCACCGACGCCGCCGTTCGGACGGTGATCGACGCCCGGGAATCGGTCAAGAGAATTCTTTCAGGTGATGATTCGCGGCTGATTGTGGTGG
>JAYTIB010000917.1:0-2840 GCA_043732205.1 Schlesneria sp.
TGCCGCGAAAAACAACTTCACGTTCGACCTGACGGATTGAACGTCTGCGGTGTGATGGCATGGGTGTCGCGCTACTGTAGTCCCGTCGCTCCGCCGACGGGACGAACCACCAAGCCACCAAGCAGCCCGCAGTCCGGTTCTCACACCAGCCCGTCGATCGGCCGGTTGGCTTCCGCCAGTCGGATGATTTCGCGCGGCACCTGTTGTTCCAGGCGCAGCTTGCCGATGTCGAACAGCGTGTGCAGGATCGTCGCCAGCAGGTTCGCCGGACGGTATCCCGCACCGATCGGGCGCGTGGCGTGGTTGTCCGACTGGCCGATCACCTGCCCCATCTTCAGACCTCCACCGGCCAGCAACAGCGGCGTCAGTTCTCCGTAGTGATCCCTGCCGCCGTTGTTGTTCTTGCGGGGAGTCCGACCCATTTCCCCCGTGACGACCAGCAGGATCTTGTCGCTCAGGCCGCGGTATGCCAGATCCTCGATGAACGCGCTGACAGCGTGGTCAACCTGGCCTCCCATCGGATAGATGCCGGCCATTTGTTTGGGACTGTTGCCATTGGCGTGATAGTCCCAGCCACAGTCCGACACGGTGACGAACCCGCATCCCGCCTCGCACAACCGCCGCGCCAGCAGCATCTGGCGGCCGAGCAAATTGCTGGCCCGGCGCATGTCGAACCAGCGCGTCAGCTCTTCCAGTTTGAACAGGTGGCTGGTGTCGTAGCGGGCGACTGTCGCCGGATCTTCCTTGCTGAGATCGAAGGCATCGGCCACGCCGCGCGTGATCATTTCGAACGCCTGCTGCTGATAGGTGTCGACTCCCTCCAGCAAACCGGCGGCATCGGCCCTGCGCCGGAACCGGTCGAGATCACTGAGCAATGCTTTGCGATCCACCAGACGCGGCGGAGCCACCGACAGACGCATGTCCTGTTGTAGGTCGCCGCCGCCGCTCGGATTGAACGCCGCATAGGTCGAGCCGAAGCTGCCGGGCTGGGTCAGCGTCGGGAGCGCCGATGTTTCGAAGTTGCTGCCGAGTTTCAGTCCGTCCTGAACCGCTTCAGGTAACACGAGCACGTTTGTCGGCAATCCGGTGTCCGGATGGTTGTTCCCGCGGACCCGGACGTACATCGAACTGACGGTCGCCTTGGTGGGATTGTTCGCACTCAAGACTTCACCATAACTGTGGCCCCCGTTCCCGCTGCCGTACGAGCGGACAATCGCCAACCGATCGGCCAGCGCGGCGAGGCGGGGAAACGTGGCTCCGAAAGTGACACCCGGCAACCGGGTCGCCACTTCTCCGGTGTTGCTGTGAATCTCGGTGGGGGCCGACATTTTGGGGTCGAAGAATTCGATGTGCGGCGGTCCCCCTTGCAGGAACAGCAGCACCACCGACTTGTCCCGCAAGACACCGGGACCGACTCCCGCTTCCGCCTTGGTGCGCAGCATGTCCGCCAGCGACAACGATCCGGCACCGAGGGCACCAATCCTGAGGAAGTCGCGGCGGGAATACCCTGCGCACGTTCGGTTGGGCAACGGGTCGTGAATCGTCAGCATGCGTCGTCTCCAATCGGCACACGTTCGCGAGCCCCCGGATTTGGCAACCTCGCGCTCTCGGTGAAACAGTCGTCGAGAGTGCAACAACTCATCGTCGACTTCTGATGGGATTATGCAGTCCAAGCCGGTTCGCGAAAAGACAAATTCCGCAGTGACGCGGCCAAGGCGGGTGATTGAGCGGAAGAATGCCTCGGGGAGAACAATCGCGGATGGATCGGCCGATGGAGCAGACACCCCGAGCTTGGCATCGATGTTCTCCGCGTTATCAACGGCGTCATGTTTACGCGAGTCCTGACAGACCAACGCTGACAGACCAACGCTTGCGAAGAGTTGCTGCGACCGCCAGACTTTGAATCCACGGATGGGTTCACTGCGTCCCAATGAGCTGTGCGTTTTTTGCGTCCGAGCGGCCGACGAGACTCAATGATCTTTCTGCCTCTCTCTTTCTGTCTCCTTCTCCCCGTACCGGCAAGGAGGGAGACAGAAAGAGAGAGGCAGAAAGATGAACACCGATGAAGTCCTGGCGAACTCTTGGAAGTAAAAGTTGCACAGCCTCCAACTCTTGAGGTTGTCCTCGGCCATGCATATTCGTGACGGAATTCTGGCGCCGGAAGTCTGTCTGGTCGCCGGGGCGATCAGCCTGGGGGCGATCGCCTTTTCGCTGCGGCGGTTGCGGTTGGATTTGGAAGACCGGGCTGTTCCGCTGACGGGCATGCTGGCCGCGCTGGTGTTTGCCGGGCAGATGGTGAACTTTCCACTGCTCGGATTGCCCGTGTCGGGGCACCTGCTCGGTGGAGTTCTGGCGGCGGTCATGCTGGGACCGTGGGCCGGGTGCCTGGCGATCGCGATGGTGTTGATCGTGCAGGCGGTGCTGTTCAGTGACGGGGGCCTGCTGTCGCTCGGCGCGAATGTGCTCAACATGGGAGTGGTCGGTGCGTGGGGCGGCTATGCCGTGTACTCGACGATCCGCCGGCTGCTCGGAAACGGGACTGCGGCCACAGTCTCGGCGGCGGTGATTGCCGCGTGGTTGTCGGTGCTCGCTGCCGCCGCATTGTTCTGTGTCGAGTTCATTTGTTCGTCCCGTTCGGACGTTGATCTGCGCGGCGTGTTGAGCTTGATGGTGCTCTACCACGCGCTGATCGGAGTCGGTGAAGCCTTGATCACCGGGGCGGTGCTGGCGTTCGTGCTGGCGCGTCGCGCGGATCTCGTTCCGACGCTTGCTCCGATAGGTCCTGTGAAAGCCGTCGGAGGATTCGCCGCCGCCGGATTGGTCGCGGCGCTGGCGGTGGC
>JAYTIB010000918.1:0-7494 GCA_043732205.1 Schlesneria sp.
GGCTTTCACGAAACTGTTCGTCAGGCCGCCATGCAGGCTGATCAAATTGAAGACCTCGACCTGTTGCCCACCGCGAATGACCAACCCTTCGACCAAGTCTCCGCTGTCGAGTTCCGCCTTGCGTCCGGCCACGCGCGGCAGATACCAGCCCTTCGGCGGTGGCGGCCGACGGACCCGCCGACCCCCGTCGAGTGCGCCGCGCCTCGTCAGGATGCGACCGATCGTCCGCAGCGCAGGGATCTTCTTCAGCGGGTACTTCCGCGGATGCCCGGTCAGTTCGCGCCGAATCGCCACCGCTCCAAACTCGCCCAGCGCACTGCTCGTCTTCAACCGGCGACGGACATCCAGGACCAAGTCTTCGACCGCGGACGCCGTGGCTTGCGTTGCGCGTCGCCCCCCGCGCGGACGATCGCTCCAATCCACGCGATCCAGCCACTGGCTGCCCGCCCGCGCCACCCACACTTGGACCGTTCGCAGACTCACACCACAAGCCTTCGCGACCGCCCGCATCGTCACGCCACGACGAACCTGCGAAACCATTTCGCGACGAAGTTTCTCCCCAGCGTTTTTGAATCATCTGCATCTCCGTTGAAAGAATCTCCTTCTACCACTGACTACCGATGACTGACACGCGGGTGACTACCTTTGACTGACACTTGGCCACGAAAATCGGCCTGCTACCGGCAGAGCCACCCCAGATCAACGTGCCGGCGAAGGCACGCAACAGAATCTGGTCAACTTCAGATGTCGGCGAAAAAAATGAAAGCAAATGGTCTAGGAATCCCGGCTGAGCCGGCGGAAGGCCCGGATGGAAGTAGAGAGTACGCGGAAGGGCTCGGTCATGCGGAAAATGTTCGAACGAATCGAACTTCTCGGCCTGAAGCAGCAGCCGCTCGAAAAACTCGTCGTTAGTGGGGCAGGTCGGTCCCCGCTGCCAGCGCACGTCTGCAACGCCGGAAGGGTACGCAAATACACCCGATGCCGATTTCAGGTTGCGCAGGCCTCCAACCTCGTCGGGAACCAGCAATTCACCCGCGACGTTTTTCGGGCAGCCGCCCCGAAGAGAGATTGCTTCATGCACGATGTCGGGCAGGGGGCGGCTCGCACCATCGCTGCAATTCGCGAGCAGTGGTCGTTGCCCGCTGCAGCCCGGCCGCTGGAGTTGCAATGGCTCGATCACCCGACTGCTCTGCTGCAGCAGCAGACCCTCCAGTCCATTCCTAACCGCACCATTGGTTGCAATCCTCTGACAATTCCTCCATGCGCATTGGTGATGCGACGAATGTCCTTGCTTGCTGGTGGCGGAAAGACAAGCTCGACAGGGCGCTGGAGCACAGCGGCCAACCGGTTGGCGCAGCGCTCCGCACCTTCCCGCCCGGGCCAATGCCCGTCCGGCTTCAGATCGTTTTCGCCGACGACTACCGGGGCGAGCGATGTGGCCGACAGAACCTGTGAGAGAAGGCCGCACGATCCGCTGGCCGAGGCCCTCCCAATTGCCGGCAAACCGTGTGAGAGGAGTGCGGCGACATCGCTCGCCCCCTCCGGCAGGTAGACCCGGCCCGAGAATTGCCACCATCCCCAGGGCAGGATCAGCCCCGGTGACTGCCGGAAACCATCCACTTTTGTCCTTCTGGCGAACGCAACTGAACGCCGATGATCCACCCGTCCGGGCGACGTTCGGGGATCGTCCATGCCCGGTACTGGGGCGACCAGCCGACCTCCAGGCAACTCAGGGACGCGAGCGAAACGCCTAACTGGGCGGCCAGAAACTCAAGGTCAATGTCACTCGTCGCCGCGGCGCACTGCTCGGCAAAGGTGAGGTGGACCCCGTTGTCTAGGCCACGCAACGCCCACCTGTACCCCGTCGCCAGATGCCTTGGCTGCGGGAGGGACCGCATTGCCTGTTTCAAGGTGATGAATTGCGACAGATCCTGCGGCATTGTTCGTCGACTCCTCTCGATGGATGGCAGTGCGAATCACCCGCACCGATCGTAGAGGTCGTCTCCGAAGACGTCGTCACGCACATCCTCAAATCAATTCCCCGGAAATCACTGAGGGATTTAATTCCGGTTTGTTTTCCGCGGCCTCCCCGGTTTGGCGGAGGGCAGTGGGGGTCTTTTGGACCCTGCGGCCTATTGGTCCGCGATCGCGCGAACATCGGTCTTGCTCGTAATCTTGGGCCACTTCAGCCCCTCAGCGTCAATCCTTCGATGGGTGAACTCGCGGACCTGGCTTGCATCATGACCGTCAAAGAACTTCTCGTAGAGGAACTGGCCGCGATCGTCCAGCATTCGTTTTTGTTCAGTGCGGGTAGCTTCCGGGCGATCCTGGATCTGTGCCGCCAGGGCTTCGACCTCGCTGAGCATTTTGGTTTCAGCTTTGATTCTTTCGCGCGTAGCGAGTTCCGAATCTGTGAGTGCAGGATTACGAGCGGCGGGATCCGTTTCCTCAAGATGCTTATTCCACCGCGAAAGCCAATCGGCCAAACCGCTGGCGCTACCGGGATTGGGTTCTCCACCCCAATGCGACGCGGCGTGACTCAAACAGGATCGCGCGTTCGTCACCGTTTGTTGCGACGGACGACTGCGGCCGTTGTCGCACTCGGCGACTATGGCACCGTTTGCCTTTCCAGCTTGGTATCAGGCAGCCAATTCGGTTTGCCCTTCCCACAGAAGATCCGCAATTGTCCTGACCTTTGCTCGCTCAGTGATGTAGAGAAACTCCACAGCAGAACGCCGCCGTCCATCCGCAGGATGCAGCATCGATTGCCCGACCGTGCCTTGCTGAGGGAACGATGAACGTTCTGTGTCGTATTCGCCAAGCCGGGACAACGACGAGTCCAAGAGCATTAGTTTGGGCATCGACAGCATGACTGAAAGTTGGACGAGCGGTTGAACAATGACATCGACTGCGGGCAACTCAACATACAGCCCCAGCAGAAATGCCGCCTGGTTCAGTGGTAAACGCTGCGGCGGTTTTGACGCAACCTTCGTCTCCGGGAAAATCGACGCATTACTCGGCGTTGGATTCTGACGACCGGCTACATCTCCAGTTGCCGCGATCGCTGGTATCGAACTCTCGTCGCTTCTTTACTTTCGCGTCTTTCGTGGTGAATAATCCGGGCCAGGTTGTCGCTCGTCGATTCGCTGCGACGAGACGAGAGTGGGAGCCAGCCGCATGCATCGCGAACCGTCGGGTATTGAACCGGAACTGCAATCGCCTCCTCCGCGTGAGATCCGCGCACGCCTGCGCGAGCGATGGGTCCGCCGGCTGTTTGTCAGCCTGGGGCTGATCGTACCTTGGCTGCTGACGTGTCTCGGATACGGCTTTCAAGCGGATCGGGACGCGCTCATCGCTCACGGTGTGCCGACCACGGGCTGGGTGGTGGAGAAGCATCCGGCTCAAAAGAAGGACGATTCGCCGCGCGTCCGCTACCACTATCAAGCGGCGGGCCGAACATACGTCATCTGGGCCAGTGAGCTTCCACGGACCTTTGACAAGTTGCAGATTGGACAGGAGGTTCCGGTGCTCCACCTCATGGACAGGCCGTCGGTGGGTGCGTTGGCTGTCGATGTGCGCGAGAGAGGCCGGTACTTGGCGGAATCGCTGACGTTTTGGCTCTTCTCCGCGATTCTGGCCGCCGTCATGCTGCCGTGTTGGTTGTGGCTCGAAACGATTCAACGACGGCAGCGGCGACTGGCGCGAGACGGAATCGCGGTCCGCACCACTTCGATCAGCGTGACGCGGGGCCAGGGATACAAGGGTGTTCAAATCTGGTGGGTGGCTTATGAATTCGAATGGGAGAGCCGGACACAGCGCGGGAGAACAAGCGTCGAGCAGGACGTGGCGGAAGCGTTGAGTCAGCCGGACGCTCAGGCCACGGTCTTGTGTGATCCGACCAACGCCAATCGGTTTGAGCTCTATCCCGCCATCGCCTCGCTGTATCGCGTGCTTCCCCCAACACCCGAGTCGACCAGTGCGACTCTCGAATGGCTCGGCGCGGGGACGATCCTGGGGTGGGGAGTGCTCATTCTGTTGGTCGGCATGGGTGTGGCGATTGCGCGGGGAACATTCGATCTGGGCAACCGGCCCGTCACCGAGGGACGTTTCGCACCTCGCGGCGTTCCTGCGGCCGGCGGAGCAATTCAGCCGGGCGGTGTTGCCCCCCATTCGGACGCGGCAAAAGCGTTGGAACAGGCCAATCAGCTTGTCGACCAGAGCAACATCGCCTACGAGGCTGCGAACCAACTCGCTGCGGAAGCGACCGAAAAATACAAGGAACTAGACCTACAGCACTGACCTGTCCGTGGTCGTGGTGGTTTTAGCCCGGAGGGCGGCAGATGGTAGCCCACGGCGCAAGCCGTGGGAAATCGGCACCAGTCACCAATCAGCCCGGAGGGCGACACATCGAAGGCAGTCGAAGGTTCACCGAAGTATCGCCCTCCGGGCTAACGGCGTCTTCGCCACTCAACCCACGGCTCGCGCCGTGGGCTACCATCTGCCGCCCTCCGGGCTGAAGAGGCTGCCTCAGCCTTCAGAGACGAAACGGCCAAGGGAGCGCTGTAGGTCTCTTCAGCGACACGAAGTTGCGGGGCTTTCCCGACAACCGCCCACAACTCCAGGTTCTCGCGCAGCAGACCGTGGACTTGTTCGGCAAAGCCGCCGAGCAGTACCGCATTGCCGCCAACTTCAATGAAGAGGCCGGCCGCCAGGGCGTCGATCGACCGCGGGTCGAGTATCTGACTCTCAAAGTGCAGACGTTCCGCAAACTCGCCGACGCCAACGAGGCGTACCGCTCGGTGCCTCAACTCGTCTTCGACGAAACCATCCAGAACGTGGATGACTTGAACACCCGCGCGGGCCGTCTGGCCGACGACGCGCTGCAGTTGTTCGACCAGGCCAATGCCTTATCCGCACAGGCTGACAAGTGCTACGAGAAGCTCAAGGGCGACGTCAAATGACCGGCGCACGAGAATTCGGAGCGCCGAAGCCACGGGCTATCCGAAAAGGAACAGCTTGTTTTTCGGCAGCAGGTTGTCATTTGGAATGAAAGAAGGAGGCACCACCGGGTGCCTCCTTCGATTCTCAATCGTCACTGCCTCCTTGCAATTCCACGCACTGAACTGCCTGCCTTCACGGTTTGGGAAGCGTCGCGAAATTGCCACCACTGACGACAATCACTGGTGTGCTCCGCGGTACGATATTACCTGCACCGGCAGCGACGATCCCGGTCGGAGAATTGCCAGCTCCTGCGGCGACGATGTTACCACCACCGGCGGACACGATATTTGGAGGGTAAGAGATGGTGATTTGATTGCCGCTGACCGCGCCCCCTTCCATCATTTGCGTCAATGATCGATAGGCGGACCAGGTGCCGTTGTTTTGCCAGACGCAAACACTGTTGGGATCAGTGGGATGCACATAAACCCAAGCACCGCTCCCAAGCTGACGTTGCCCTGTGGTGGGATTCCAGAGGGTGCGGACATACTCGGGGCTCTCGCGCATGACCATGTGCCCGCTGTCGATGACAAACTCGCCAACCCAGCCCTTGTGCCATTTGTCGATGACGTAAAGGCGATCTTTCCAAAACCAGAAGTTCTCACGGTAATACTTGCCGTTCCGTCCAGCGCGAATTGTGCCGTAAACATCGGGTTGAGCGTCGTACCAGGCGCGGCTCGCGCCGCCGACCTTGCTCATCAATTCAAGAACGTCGCCCTGCTCTTTTCCGGGTTGTGCGTCACGGGCTTCTTGGATGAGCTTTTTGAGTGCCGCACGCTGTTTGTCCTTGATGGGCGCGTCGGCAAGTCCCGTTTCAAGGTGCTTGAGAGTTTCGCCATTGCCGTCGATGCGGGCGGCGTCGATTTGGAATTGGAGCTTACGGATCGCCGCCAACTCCTCCGGAGTCCCTTCCTGGAGACTGGGGTCACTGGCTCTTGCCGCTCCGGCAACCTTCATCGAGAGATTGACTTGCTCGAGACGTGTGCGATCGCCGCTCTTTTCGAGAGCCTTGGCGAGCCGGGCCAGCGTTGCCTTGTCGCGTTTCTCCGTGGCCACCCGAATGGCAAGATCAAAGACTTGTCCGGTTGTGATCGCCTTGTGTGATCGCAATAGGACTCGCTCTCCCTCGGCGAATCGCAGTGCGACATCGGTGACCAACACGGGATCCATTTGACGCCACGCAACAGCCAACATGCCGAGATTCGCAAACCCATCGAAACCGGCGTCGGCCTGTTCGATCGGAATGTGCAAGTCTCCCTCCGAATCACTCGCTGCCGCGGCGGGTGGTGCAGCGGCTGGTGCCCCAAGTGGTGGTCCAGGCGGTGGTCCTGGTGGGGCATCTTGCGAGTACAGACTTGCGGAGAATGCAATGAGCATTGCTCCCGTCACAGGTAGAATCATCCGACTGAGCCGCCAACTGATCATGGGATCCTCCTCTCAAGAATGGGACCGACTGCACGGCCGAAATGCTTCGACGAATCGACAGTCGGTAAAGCTCACAGAACGAAGGTCGACGTGTGGCGGGCGATTATGACGTCCGCGTCGGGAAACACCAGCCATCCGCAAATCGTTGCCTTCCGACATTCAAACGTCACCGTCTCGTTGGCCGGACAAAACTTTCCAACGATTTTTTTGACGGGTCTTACCGCCAGTCTCCGCTCAGTGTGAAAGCGGCCCAGTAGAAGGGTGGTGTGCGTTTGGGTCGGTCATCAGTCTTGGGTTGGTCGGTGCGGACGAGTCCGCGGTGCTGGCCCTCCTTCAACATCCAGAGCTGCGCCTCGCGGAGCGATTCCAAGCGGCTGAGGTCTTTCTGCCAGAGGTTGTCGTAAAAGCGTTCCATCAGGGCGCGGGTGGCGTCGTCGGAGACCTTCCACAGGCTGGCCACGACGCTGCGGGCACCGGCGACTTGGAAGGCGCGTTGCAGGCCCAGCAGTCCTTCGCCGCCAGCGACGTTCCCCAGACCGGTTTCACAGGCGGAAAGCAGTGCCAGGTCCACGCCGCGCAGATCGAGGCTTTCGACTTCCGCGGCGGTGAGGATACCGTCATCGTGGTCGGCATCCGGCGCACGGTTCGCGCCCGCCAAGACCAGGCCCGACAGCAGGCCGGGGGGATATCCGACGAACCCGCGCGACGGGTCCGACTCGCTCCGCGTCGCGCCGCGATCGGCCGAGTCCTTCAGCGCGGAACGAAGCGACTCGGGGGCGAAGAACCCATGCGTCGCCATGTGCAGGAACTTGTGCCGTGGGGCCTCCTGACGGAAGCGCTGCTCGTTCGCACCGCTCTTCTCCAGCAGTGTGATTCCGTCCGGGCCGAAGGTGTCGCGGAACAGTTTGTCGATCGAGGCAACTTCCCCGCGTGTGGCGCCCAACGGCCCCCAGCCACGCCAGCCGTCGCCGCGAACTGCGGCCAGGTTTCGGCCGAACTTCTTTTTCGGAGCGGCCGGAGTCTGGCTGTCCGGCTGAGAGTCATAATCCACGTCACCCAGCACGAGCAGGT
>JAYTIB010000919.1:0-2839 GCA_043732205.1 Schlesneria sp.
GTCGGAAAGATCATTTCGGTCGACGGCAACTCGGGGACGGGCGGCGCGCCGGACCGGGACAACACCATCGTGGCGCTGGTGGAGGCCACGTAGTCGATCTGGAATTCCGCCGGGCCGACGATCAGATGGGCACCGGGCGCAATCGCCGTCGGTTGATGTGCGGTCAGAAGCTGCCCGTCCACCAGCGTTCCGTTGGCACTCCCCAAATCCTCGACAAAGACAGCGTCGTCACCCAGTGTGATGCGGCAGTGGTTGCGGCTGACCTGGCTGGAAGCGATCTTGAGATTGCAGTCGGTGCTGCGACCAATGAGAGTCACCGGCAGGAGCTTGACCTGTTTGACATTGGCCTTGTCGTGGAGAACCTTGAGACGAGCCTGCATGGCAGCGGCTTTCGAGGCGGGAAGAATGTGGAGGGGGCGGTCGGGAGGGCGGGCATCATACACAAGTCCAATTCCGCTTCACAAACGAAAGCAGCCCCTCACAGGCAGATTTTCTGCCTGCCATCCAACAAATCAGCATCTCCTTGTTCATCCAAAAACAAAACCGCCCGACTCAGGAACGAATCGGGCGGTTGAACATTTGAAACTGTTGTCCAGAAGATTCGAGCGGCGGCCGCGCGGGTCAGGCGGCTGCGGAATCATCCAGCGGTCGAAGTCCCGTCTCGCCACGCACAACTTCGGGAGTCAGCAGATACTTCTTGCCGGCGGTCTGGTCGGGCAGTTCGTACATGACTTCGAACATCGATTCCTCGACCACCGATCGCAGACCGCGTGCTCCCGTCTCTTTGGACTTGGCGATGCGGGCGATCTCCCGCAGCGATTCGGGGGTGAACTCCAGTTCCGCGTTCTCCATCTGGAAGAACTTCTGGTACTGCTTGACCAGCGAGTTCTTTGGTTCGATCAGGATGCGGACCAGATCCTCCTCTTCCAAGGGGGACAGGGCACTGATGACCGGCAGGCGGCCGACGAGTTCCGGAATCATCCCGTACTCGATGATGTCGTCCGTGCTGGCCTGCGACAGCAACTTGCCGCTGCGCGCCGTGTGGTGGTCCTCGGCCGCCGAGGCGCCGAACCCGATCGTCCGCTTGCCCATCCGCTTGGCGATGATGTCCTCCAAGCCGACGAACGTTCCACCGCAAATGAACAGGATGTTGGTCGTGTCGATCTGGATGTATTGCTGCTCGGGATGCTTTCGTCCACCCTGCGGGGGAACATTGGCAACCGTCCCTTCGAGCATCTTCAACAGCGCCTGCTGCACGCCCTCACCCGAGACATCGCGTGTGATCGAGACGTTTTGCGACGTCTTGCCGATCTTGTCGATTTCATCGATGAAGACGATTCCACGCTGGGCCACTTCGATGTCGAAGTCGGCGGCGTGGAGCAGCTTCAGCAGCAGGTTCTCGACATCCTCGCCGACGTAGCCCGCTTCGGTCAGCGTGGTGGCGTCGCCGATGGCGAAGGGAACCTGCAGCAGTCGGGCGAGCGTGCGGGCCATCAACGTCTTGCCGGAGCCGGTCGGTCCGATCAGCAGGATGTTGGACTTCTCGATCTCGACGTCGTTGTCGACTTCCGTCGAGGCCATCAACCGCTTGTAGTGGTTGTGGACGGCGACGGAGAGTATCTTCTTCGTGCGATCCTGGCCGATCACGTACTGGTTCAGATGTTCGGTGATCTCGCGGGGAGTGGGGACGCGGCTGAAGAGCTTTGTCGAAGTCCCCCTCCGCTTGCGTTCCTGGTCCAGAATGTTCTGGCACAGTTCGATGCATTCACCGCAAATGTAGACCTCGTCCGGTCCCTCCACGAGGGGACCGACCTCGCGGTAACTTTTGCGGCAGAATGAGCAATTGGCGTTTTTCTTGCCGGTCGGTCCGCGCTTACCCGCGGATGACATGAAATCTCGTCCCGAGGCCATGGGCTTTCCTTCAACGCTGCCGATTGGGGTTCGTCGGTGAATAACTCATTGATGAAAGCAAGCGGCGCGTCCCTGGCCCTGCAAACATTTCCTACCGTTTCAAGTCCGGGCTCTTCCCTGACATTCCATTCAGACTGATTCATTTCCCGTTGTTGAATTCTCGTTCGGCGGTTCGTCCGGGGATCTTGATTGTTGAAGTTCGGTGTCGTCCCGCCCGGTTTCCCCGGCGTTTTCGGTGCCACCTTCCTGTCGAACACCCTCAACGGCACCTCCTGCCGATTTGGGTCTCCCCGCCGATGTTGTCGCTGACGTTGTCGCCAACCGGGCGGTGGCTTCCCGTGCCAGACGGCCCTTAATCAATCGGTACTCGTCCTCAGTCAACTCACCCTGCTGATGCAATTCCCGAAACTGTGTGAGCATTTCGAGTTTGTCATCGGCACGACCGGAATCTTCGCGAAACCGTGCCCGCATCTGGAAGACCAACCAACCGGCGACAGAGATCGCGATCACCAGACCCAGCAGGGTTTGCAGTGACATCACATCCTGATACCGGTTGAACAGATTCCAATTCATGTCCACAGCCAACATGTGTCGCCCTTACGATCACCGTTCGTGTTGATGTTGCCAATCGATTCAACATCGGCAGGGCGGCCATTATTTGCTGCGGGTGTGGACTGGGCAAGCAGGTCTTGCGGAATGCCGGTCGATCCTGGTCGACTCCACTTCGAAAGCATCGCCGCGCGTCACGTGACTCGCGTCATACGACTCGGGCTTCGCTTCGACTCGAACGACGGATGTCCACGACCGCCGTTCGCGCCAACCATTCAACCCTTGCGTGTGACGAAGGACGTGGACTTCCGTCGTACGAGTTCGACAGTAAGCAGCAAGCGTGCCGTTTCCCTCCGAGTCCGCTGCAATCGCGAATTCA
>JAYTIB010000920.1:0-7492 GCA_043732205.1 Schlesneria sp.
CTACAGTAGCGCGACGGGACTACTGTAGTCCCGTCGCTCCGCCGACGGGACGAACCGTGCGGGATGAAGTCCGACGCTCACCCGCGTGGCAGCGCGACGTCACCGCTTCTCTCTCTCGCGCAGCGATGGTTCCAGAAACCAGCCGGTCTGTTCGATTGTCAGCGGGGGCATGACGGGGAGTGTCTCGCCCGAGATCTGCAGCACCGACCAGCGGAGCGTCAGTTCAAACTGGTTGTTGTCCACCTCCGGTCCGATCAGTTCCTTCAGGCCGGCCAACTGGGTCTTGGCCCGCAGGCGACCCAGCGTCAGCACGGCGGCGCGGCGGACGATGTACTGTTCCGGCGGCGATGACATCGTGTCCATCACCCGTTCCATCAGCAGCTTCGCCTGCGGCTCATTGACCTGCCCCTCCTGGATCACTCCCAACGCCCAGACGGCGGCGGCCCGGGAAACACCGCCATAAATGAGGCTTTTGGGAATGTACAGTTCCATCAGCGGGATCGCCGCAACCGTCTTCAATCGTCCGAGCAGTTCAAACAGGTGGGCCAACTGGTGGTCTGCGGGAGCAGTGACCTTGACATCCTTCGAGATGTTTGTGCGCCGCTGGGCGAACGCGAGAACCGGCACGGCGGTCTCCGCGACGGCAATGGACTTCAGCGACCACGCGGCCGCCACCATGACCTCCGGCCGTTTGGAATCGAGCAGTTCCATCAGCCGGGTCGCGACGGCTTCCTCGTCCAGCGCCCCCAGCAGCAATGCCGCCTGTTCCTGACCGCGCCAATCGTCGCCGGCCAGGATCGCAATGGAGGACTGCCGAATCGCCGGCTCCAGCGCCGCGTCTTTGCTGAGTGAATGGAACGAATCCCGGACCAGCCCGCGCAATCGGGGATCGGGGTCGTTCAGCTTGTGCGAGAGTGTTATCAGCCGCTCGGGGGTGGGGAGCGCGAGATACGTTTCAATGCCGATGCGCCGGACGTTGGCGTCGAGGTCTTGCAGAGAAGACTCGACGAGCGGCAGCACCAGTTTCGGATCGTTGGCGAACAGCGACCGCAGTGACCCGGCGGCCACCGTCGGTTCGGGATCGCGACCCAGCGTTTGATGCATCGCGACCGCCTGGTCCGATCTGTGCCGTGCGATCAGTGACACTCCACACAGACGTTCGAGTACCAGATTGGGGCCGCGCGCCAACAGTTGCCCGGCCTTCAGTTCCAATCCCTGATCGGTGACTTGACCGGCCGCGCGGGCGGCGGCCAGCCGGACATCGGCCGGGTTGTCGGCCGGCATCGCCAGAAGCAACAGCGCGTCGAGGGCGGTGACATCACGTTGCCGGGACAGTCCGTTGATGGCGAGGATCAAATCTCGGCGCGGCGTCTTCACCGATGCGATGCGCTGATGCCAGACCGGACGAATCCCCGCGAAATTCCATTCCGCCAACGCGGGCTCGACCAGCAGTCGCAGGTCAGCCCCCTGCTTCTGCGAGACGTGCATCAACGTCGCGGCGGCATCGCGATGGTCGAGCACGATCAGCGCATGCGCCGCCGCATGCCGCGCGGCCGGATGAACTTTGTCGTCTGTCAGCACGCCCGACAGTTCCGGAATAAGCCCGCTCATCCCGTCGTGTCCCAGGCGGTGGGCCGCCACCACGGCTTCCGCCACCTGCCGCTTCAATTCGGATTCCGGATGCGCGAGTGCTTTCTTCCACAGGGGTAGCAACTCCGGATGCAGGGACCACTTCGTGGGCAGGGGCTGCTCATCGGGTTCCCGGTCCATCAGGTAATACGGTTGGATCTCGTCAGCGATGACCGCGGTTGAAATGCCCGCCGCCGTCAAGCCGACGGACAGAAACACGACGCTAAGGACCGTTCGAGAATTAACTGTCGCATTGTCGCTGATCGCTCCGCGATCAGAACGTTGGATCGCGGAGCGATCCACGACACTAATCTCTCGATCGGTCCGAACGTTTCCAACAATGGTCGTGGAGCACGTTTTCAACGTGCCCCACGTCCGTTTTGGACTCGCGTCGGAAGCGTCAACAATGCAATGGCGGAGTCGCATGGCAACCTACTGCGGACGGGACAGGCGGATGGTTTGGACGATCAGCAGGATCAGGCTGGCCACCGACAGCGTTCCGATGACCCACCAGTGTCCGGGGATCAGGTCGTACTCGCGGAAGCCGGGGAACCGGATCACCGACAGCGTGGCGGCGATGGGGTTGATCATCAGCGCGGTCTCGACGGTGTCATGACCGAACGGGGCACCGCGACCCAGCCAGACCAACAGCGGCAGGATGCAGATGGCAATCAGGAACGAATAGGCCGTGGCGATCGCGAACGCCGTCTGACGGAACAGGCTGCCGATCGCCGCCGTGCTGACGCTGGCGAACGCGGCGGTGATGACCAGGCACAGCACGACTCGTTCGATCTGCGGCCGCTGACCCGGTTCGATGAAGACGATCACCACGTATCCCGGCAGTGTCGCACACAGGACCAGCGCCAGCGTCAGCACGACGGACAACAGCTTGCCCCACAGGATGCGGATCGCGGACATCGGGGTCATTTGCAGCAGAACCCATCCGCCGGATTCACGCTCGGTGCAGATCAGCCCGGCCGCCAGGCTGGGTGTGATCAGAACCAGCAGGGCGACTTGCAGCACGACCAGGATTCCGCCGATCGTCGCCACGTCCCAGGCAATCGTCCGCGTGGTGGTGAGGATCGCCAGCGCGAGCGCCAGTACCGCGCACACGGCCACCAGACGCAGCAACCAGTGCAGCCGTCCAAACCGACGGCAACGAAACTCCTTGATCATCACGGGATTGACCAGCCAGCCCATCGCGCGGGATCTGCGACCCGGATCGACAACGAACATCACTCGCCGAAACGCGCGCACCTGCAGGCTTTGGTCGTCCACAACGGTCCCCGTACTGCGCGCCCGGTCGAAGATGCCGAAGCGCAGCCGGCTGATCGTCCACACGGAGCAGATCACGGTGACCGCACACGAGAGCACCATGAACCGGACCGGAATGCCGACGGTGGTGGCCATGCCGTGTGAGGCCACGTCCCCCGAGCCAAGCAGCGGCAGCATCGCCGCGACCGGAGACAGACAGCGCAGCCAGTCGGCCGCCGTTTCTGTCAGTCCGCCGCTGCCGACAAACAACGCATGCGGGACCAGCGTCACCAGTGCCAATCCGAGGATCAGTCCATACGTCCATCGGATGGCGGCATCGATCGTTGTCGCCGCGCTGCTGACCAACAGGGACAGGGCGCACAATTCCAGCGATGTCAGCAGCAGGAGCAGGTAGCAGCCGCCGAGTCCCTCGACCAGCCGAATGCCTCCCAGCGCATAGCACGCTGCCGCCGCGGGCAGACTGACGAACAGCATCAGCGCTGCCAGCCCGAACACCGCCAGCAACTTGCCCGAATAGATCTTCCACACCCCCAGCGGCGTGTTCAGCAGCAGTGCCAGCGTTCCCCGGTTCCGCTCCCGGACGAGGCTCGTCGCCGGAAACACCGGCAGCATGAGATGCAGGGCGCCGAGCAGACCGAGCATGAACAATCGGAACACCTCACCCGACCGGCTTCCCGACAGCGCCATGCGCGGTTCCGTCGGCCACCGCACCGCGATCATCAGCGCGAACACCAGCGACAGCAGACCGAGCGCGACGAACGTGCGCCGCTCGCGCAGGATGCCAACCAGTTCCCGCTGGACGATGGGATTAGCCATGAGCGGCTCCTGTCGCCACGGTGGCGGTCCGGCCATCACCCGCCGTGGGATTCGCATTCGCGAACGTCATGAATGCCTCTTCGAGATCGGTCTGAAGTTCGCGGAACTGGGTGACGGGAACGTTCGCCCGCACCAGTTCGCCGAGCAATTCTCCCAGCCTCGCTTCCGGCACGGCGGTCCGAAACCGGACCAGCGCTTCCAATGGCGACTCCGTCACTTCCGCGTCTGATTCAAGATTCTTACGAATGATCTCGGCCGCTTGAGTGACCTTGTCCGCACCGAGCAACTGCGCTTCCATCGTGCGGCGCTGTGAGACTTGGTGACCGATTTGATCGACCGTTCCAAATGCCCGCAGACGGCCGTGGGTCAGGATGGCGACGGTGTCACAGACGCGCGCCAACTCGGGCAGGATGTGACTGGTGACCAGCAGCGTCTTCCCCATCCGGGCCAGCTTCAGGATCAGCTCGCGGATCTCGATCCGGGCCTGCGGGTCGAGTCCGTTGGCGGGTTCGTCGAGGATCATCACGCGCGGATCGTGCAGCAGCGTGCGCGCGATGCCGATGCGCTGCGACATGCCGTGGCTGAGGCTCTCGACAAACTTGTCTCGCATGTACGTGACCCCGGTCGTCTCCATCACCTCTTCGATCCGGGTGATGCGCTGGCGGCGCGGGATGCCGAAGGCCGCCCCGAAGAAATCGAGGTATTCGTGGACCCGCATGTTGTCGTACGAGCCGAACCGGTCCGGCATGTAACCGATCAGCCGCTTGATGTCGCGCGCCCGCGTCACGCAGTCCGCCCCGGCAATGACCGCCGTGCCACTCGTCGGCCGCAACAGTCCCGCGAGTATCCGGATCGCGGTCGTCTTGCCCGCCCCGTTGGGACCGATCAGGCCGAGCACGTGTCCGGCGGGAACCTGCAATGTCAGTTCGTGTAGCGCCGTGAATTCGCCGTAGCGCTTGGTCAGTTGGCGGATGTCGATGACGGGTTCGGCACTCATGAAGGTTTGTTCGTAGTGGGTAGTGGGTGGTGGGTAGCAAGAGGAGGTCGCTTTGCGGTCATGGCTGAGGTGACGTTGTGGCGTGCGGGATTTCAGCCCGCAGTTGCAGTGACACATCTTCGAACTGCCAATAGCTGGCGGGATCACCGGTTCCCGGTCTGGGCTGTGACGGCACCGGCTCCGCGTGTTCCGATTCTGTGCGGAGCTGTCCCACATCGACCCGCAGCAGCAGCCGGCCGCGGGCATCCAACTGCAATGCCTGCGGATCAGTGATCTCATGCGTCATCGTGCCGACTGGTGTCCCCCACACCTTCAAGGATTGGCGACGTTGTCCAGCAAACAGGGTCGACAATTCCAAGCGTCCCAGCGGCCCGAGAACCTTGAAGGTGACGGTCGCGGACTTCACATCAAGGGGAAGCAACTCACGCGGTACGGTGAACGCCAACCAACCGGTGGCGGACCCGGTCCGTTCGATCCACTTGCCTACCCTGGCATCGTACAGTCCCGAGGGTCGCGCCCCATCCGGCCCCTGAACTTCGCGGAACGGCAGAAACGGAGCGGGAATGACCAACGGAACACCCGCCGCGGGTCGCTGCCAGCGGAGGGGAATGGAGACCAGCGCCGAGCCGACGGTGTCAGATCCGCGAACCAGCGAAGTCCCGACCTCCCACGGGTTGGTCCAAACGAGCAGCACCGGGAGTGGCGAGCGGGCCGATCCTGACTCCGGTGCCAGCACCTGCGACATCACCCGGCTGCGGCGCTGTTGCTCATCCGACAGCACATGCGCCGACAGGTACTGGTCCGCGCCGAGAACTGCTTCCGCAGCGGCCGTGAATGTCCCGTCCGAATGAATCGTGACTCCCATCCGTCCGCGCGGCGTGGCGATTACCGCATCCGTCGGTTCCACTCCGGTGGGCAGCACCATTCTTCCGCTGATCCCGCGCGCATCAAATCCCGCGACCGCTTCGACCGCCCGGTCCACTCGTCCCGCCGCTTGAAATGCGACCATTCGCAGCCCCGGCTTTGACGAGAGATTCTCCCAACTCCATTGGTCAATGTCCGACCAAACGAGGCGACGCGTCGTTCCCTCCAACCCCGCCATCTCGGGACTCATCCAGCCTCCCTGCGATCCCGACAACGGGCGGGTCTGGGACTCGTTCGCAAACAGGCCCGCCAGGCCGCTGGTGCGAATGTCATCCGTCCCCGGAATGGCCTGCACGAATTGGATGATCGCAGTCGATGCGGGAATCGTGGACCGGTTGTTCCAACCCGCCGCCAGCAGTACGGCGGAAGAAACGATCGCCAGGCCGGGAATGACCAACCCCATCAATTCCAACCGACCGCGGCGGCCGAGCCAAACAGCGATGACCAGCATCAGACCGGTGAATGCCACCAGCGTTCCCAGCACCAGTGATCGAGAGGGAATCGCATAGCCGATCAACTGCCGCACCTGTTCCTCGGCCAGTTCCCGCG
Organism: Schlesneria sp.; assembly: GCA_043732205.1. Lineage (GTDB taxonomy): Bacteria > Planctomycetota > Planctomycetia > Planctomycetales > Planctomycetaceae > Schlesneria. The sequence continues at coordinate 6,191 of JAYTIB010000920.1, forward strand.
GGATCGGCGGCGGCGAACGGGGCGTGAAGAATTCCAGTGCCAGGTGCGAGAGCGGAGACCCGGGCACAAACGATGTTTGGAAGTTCCCGCCACTCGGTGTCCTCGGATCGGCATTCGTGCGGGGGCGCACCCAGCCGTTGCCTCCGAGCGTCGTCACCAGGATCCGTCCGTTGCCGTGGGGCTTGCGAAATGCCGCCGGCCAGCCGTTGACGAGGAAATCGACATCCAAGTTTTCGACGATCACGCGCACGAAGCGGACCGGTCGCTCCAGTTCGCGTTCGAACAGGTTTCCCACCGCAGCCCACGCACCCACCTCGATCTTGACGCTGGTCAGGTCGACCCGGTCGACCTCGGTGATGGTGTCTTCATCACCCAACAGTGCGGCGAGCAACGCGGGGGAAACGTTGTCGGCCATGATCCACAAGCGACCGCCGGCCGCCACCCACCGCCTGATCGCGGCGATCCCCGCCGCATCCGGCAGGATGCGATCACTGGCAATCACCAAGTGATCCAATGCGTCGAGCAGTTCCTCACCGGCCGGGATCAGCGGATCTCCGAGCACCGTCACGTTTTGACGGAGCGCCCGATCGAAGCGGGCGGTAATCACGAAATCCTGCGTGGTCATCCACGTTCCGCCCCCGGACCCGCCCCCGTCATCGGTCCCGCCCCGATCGACGATGATGGCGGTGACCTGTTCGTCATGGGCGACTCGAAACCCCTGATCGAACTGCATCGCGCCGTATTCGTTCGTGGTCATGGCGTCGGCCCGGCCGGACGTGCTCAGCACCATTGACCGCAGGTCGAAGAACTTCTGCCCCGGTTCTTCGAGCGGCGGCATCAACAGCGGATGCCACGTCACCAACTGGGATTTCGGCGGCATCCACAGTCGTCGCCCATACTGCAGCGTCGGATCGCCCAGCAGATGGGTCGTGGCGAGCAACTCGACGTCACGATCCTGCGGGTTCGTCAGACTGACCCTGATCAAGCCCCACTTTCCCGGCCGGTACAACCCGGTCCCGCCCGTCGAGAGATTGAATTTCTCAATCCCCCGCACCGCCGCCACAGGTTCATCCGCCGTGCAGAGCCGCCCCGTCAGACTGGTGGCCAACAGCAAGAGCGAAGCGAAACGGATGGAGTGTTTCAATTGGTCTCAGGCTCGGATGTCGGGATGATCAAGAGGATACTGCTCGCGGGCATGAATGAAATGTTTTCGTTTAACCGCGTGGGCATCGCCCCGCGTGTTTTGAGCGTGAACCACCGCTCACGCGCGGGGCGATGCCCACGCGGTTAAACGACTCACCT
>JAYTIB010000921.1:0-2831 GCA_043732205.1 Schlesneria sp.
CCCCGCGACCGCGCAAATCTCCGGATGTTCGGGTAGTCTTTTTGCCTCGCGCAGCGGTCGTGTGTCGCGGTCCTGCGGTTGTCGAGACCGAATTCTCAAGCGAAGGTTCGTCCCTGATGAAACGCTGTCGGTTGGTGTTCGCCGTTCTATTGGCTCTCTCTACTGGATTTGTGCCCCTCATGTCGCGTGCCGCTGATAAGGTCCAGCCCGGTGTTCAGGACAAGGATGCCCCGAAGGAATTCACCGCCACGGGCAGCGGGTTGAAGTACCGGATTCTGCGGAAGTCCGACAAGCCGAAGCCCAAGGAAACCAGCACCGTCAAGGTGCATTACAAGGGCTGGCTCGACAACGGCAAGGTCTTCGACAGCTCGTATGATCGCGGCGAGTCGATCGAATTCCCGCTGAAGGGAGTCATCGCGGGCTGGACCGAAGGGATGCAACTGGTCGGTGAAGGGGGCATGATCGAACTGGAGATCCCCTACAAGCTGGGCTACGGCGAACGGGGTTCTCCCCCCGACATCCCCGGCAAGTCGACGCTGCACTTCATCGTCGAACTGCTGGAAGTTCAAAAGCCGCTGGAACCCGGTGCCGTCGATGCCGACGTCCCCGAGAAATTCACCGAAACCGAGAGTGGCCTGAAGTACCGCATCCGCCGCAAGGGGACCGGCCCCAAGCCGAAGGCGACGACCACCGTCAAGGTTCATTACAAGGGCTGGCTCGACAACGGCAAGGTCTTCGACAGTTCGTACGACCGCCGCGAGCCGATCGAATTCCCGCTGAACCGCGTCGTCAAGGGCTGGACGGAAGGGATGCAGTTGATCGGCAAGGGAGGCATGATCGAACTGGAGATTCCCTACGAACTGGCCTACGGCGAAGAGGGCCGTCCCCCCACCATCCCCCCCAAGGCGACGCTGCACTTCATTGTTGAGTTGCTTGACGCGCAGCTTCCCACGGAACCGGGCGAGGTCGACAAGGATGCGCCCGAGAAATTCACCGCCACAAAGAGCGGTCTGAAGTACCGCATCCGCCGGAAGTCGGACGGCGAAAAGCCGATGGCGCAGAACACGGTCAAGGTCCACTACAAGGGCTGGCTCGATGGCGGCAAAGTCTTCGACAGCTCCTACGACCGCGGCAAGCCGATCGAGTTCCCATTGAGCGGCGTGATCGCGGGCTGGACCGAGGGAATGCAACTGGTCGGCAAGGGTGGCATGATCGAACTGGAAATCCCCTACGACCTGGGCTACGGCGAACAAGGCAAGCCCCCCGTCATCCCAGCCAAGTCCACGCTGCACTTCATCATCGAACTGCTGGACGTGAACTGATTCCGCGAATCCGTTCGAAAACCGAACCCCATCAAATCACAGCCTCCGTCCGAGGCCGTGATTTTTTTGTGGACGGATTCGTCGCGAGCCGTGAAACTGCGAAACATGAGATAGTCCTTTGAGAAGACCATCTGCTTTGCCAGCGAAAATGGCGAAGACAAGAGTCCGATGGACGAAGCTCCAATTTTCGCGCGCCGTTCGGAATCGACGTCGTGGTGGCGTTCCCGAATCTAAAGAGTGAGATGACAAATGCGTACTGTCGTGGTTGGTCTCTGTTGGTGGATGGTGTCCGTTGGTTTGGCCGGGGCGCAGGATGCCGCCAATTCGACGGCCGGCGCGAAGCTCATCACATCGGCCTCGACCGGGATGAAGCTGACGCTGATCCCCGCGGGGACGTTCCTGATGGGCAGTAGTGACGCTGATGTTGCCGCGGCGCTTCGCGCCGACTCGACATTGAAGGAAGAGTATTTGAAACGTGAGCAACCGCAGCACACGGTGCGGATCTCGCAGCCGTTTTACATGGGCGTGACCGAAGTCACGCAGGGGGAGTACGAGCAAGTGATGGGGACCAACCCGAGCCACTTCTCGAAGAGCGGCAGCGGCAGTAGTGATGTGAACGGCCAGGACACAAGCAGGTTCCCCGTTGATCGCGTGAGGTGGCATGACGCGATTGAGTTCTGTAACAAACTGAGTGTGAAGGATGGTCTGCCCGCGTACTACACGCTGACGATTGTCCAAAAAAAGGGGTCGAGGGGCAGAACCTGGAAGTCAGAGATTCTCTCGGTGGCCGGGGGCAACGGGTATCGGTTGCCGACCGAGGCGGAGTGGGAATATGCCTGCCGGGCGAATACGACGACGCCGTTTCACTTCGGCAGCGTGCTGAACGGGGACAAGGCCAACGTCGACGGCAACCATCCCTTCGGCACAACGGAGAAGGGGAAATATTTGGAGCGGACAACGACGGTGGGTTCGTACCCGGCGAATTCGTTCGGCCTGTACGACATGCACGGCAATGTGTGGGAATGGTGCTTTAACATGTATGACGAGTCGGCTTACAAGAGACGCAGCGGTACGACAGTCGATCCACTGACGATGACGGGCAGTAAATATCGTGTGTTGCGTGGTGGCTCATGGGGCGGCGGTGACTGGTTCCCCCGCTCTGCCTATCGCTATGGGGGCTCCCCCGATAACCGTGACCTCAGCGTCGGGTTTCGGGTCGTAGCGGGAGTGAAAACTCCGTAATCGCCCGTCCGCTTTTCCCCCTGACCGCCTTACCTCTGGATCGACGGGCGTAGCCCTTCAATCGCATTTGTGGGATCGGCACTCTCGCCCGTCCGTCATTCGTCTTCCGCATTCACGCCGGGTGTCATTGACGCGAAAGTTCACGGTGCGACCCGGCGACCACGATGCTCGGAAATGGCCTGGCGCAGATGATCGAGCGACTTGTCGAAGTCCACGGCCGAAGTTTCACCCCGGTCGTAGGCCGCGATCCGGCGGTCGATTTCTTGC
>JAYTIB010000922.1:0-2830 GCA_043732205.1 Schlesneria sp.
GAGTACATCCTCGTGGCGCAGGACGAACCACTGGTTGAACGCTTTGTGCGTCAGGACGACGGGAGCTGGCTGCTGACCGTGCTCAAGGGCCGGGACGCGGTCCTCGAGTTCCAAACACTCGCGGGCGTGTTGCCGCTTTCGGAAATCTACGAGGACGTGACATTCGGACCGGAGGAATCGACGAACTGACGTCGAGTTGTCCGCCGTCTAGCCGCTCCGTCGTTGACACTATGCTTCACTCGGTCATGAGTGAGATGTTTGATCGAGCCGCGCCCGTTAGGAAGCGGTCTCTGGATTCCGCTTCCTGACGGGCGCGGCTCGAACGGCAAACAACGCAACTCGGGCCGCGCGAGGAATAAACATGGCAGCCGCATTGCCAGTTCAATGCGGTGTGTTGACAGGTGGCTTCTCTGCCAGCGGGACATGCATTTCTCGCAGGAACCGCGACGGGACGCTCTCCCGGCGTTTGCCCCATTTCATGCGGGTCAATGCGTGTGAGATCGTCAGGAAGTCGCGGGCACGGGTGATTCCGACGTAGGCCAATCGCCGCTCCTCTTCCACCGCCGTGGGCGACGCTTCGTCGTCGATCGAACGCTGGTGAGGCAGGATGCCCTCTTCCCAACCGACTAGGTAAACGCGGGGAAACTCCAGCCCCTTCGCACTGTGCAGCGTCATCAGCTTGACGGCCGGCTGTTCGAATTCATCCGATTCCCCAAATTCTCGATCGTTTCCGGCCAGGGATGACTCTTCGAGGAAACCCATCAGGCTGGGGCGTGCGGCCCGCTGCTCGTATTGCTTGATGGCCGTGACGCACTCTTCGATCACGGCGGTCCGGGCCAGTTGCTGTCCCGCGTCCTTGTATTGCTTTTCGATTTCGGACTCGTAGTCGATGACGTCGATCAGCGATTCGAACGTGGCGGCCATGCTGGCACCCCGCGCCTGAAACCGTTCGCGGTACTCGTCCAGCAACTGCCGGAACGTCCCGATCGCTGCGGCCGTCTTGGCGGTGATCACCTTCTCCGCCGCGGCTTCCGCGACGACGTCGAACAGTTTCCGTCCCGACTTCACCGCGCGGTTCAGCAGCTTTTCGACCGAGGCATCGCCGATCCCCCGTGACGGAACGTTGATGATTCTCAGCAGCGAGACTTCATCCGTCGGGCAGGCGAGCAGTTTCAAATACGCCATCATGTCGCGCACTTCGCGCCGGTCGAAAAACGATTGGCCACCGACCAGCAGATACGGGACGCGCACCCGTCGCAGTTCCGATTCAAACAGACGCGGCTGTTCGTTGGTTCGGAACAGAATGGCGATCTGCTGCGGAGGAACGTTCAACTCCTTGACCAGGTAGTTGATCTCACGCACCACCGCTTCGGCCTCGACCTGTTCATCGGGATGCGACTTGAGCGCGACCTCGGTCCCGGTCTTGTGCGCAATCAACGTCTTTTCATGCCGGCCCCGATTGTGATGCACGAGTTGATTGGCGACCTGAATGATCTGTGTCGTGCAGCGGTAGTTGTCCTGCAACCGCACGACCTTCGCACCGGGAAACTGCTGTTGGAAACCGAGGATGTGCTTCACCTCGGCCCCGCGCCAGCCGTAGATCGACTGGTCATCGTCACCGACGACGCACAGGTTGCGATGCGGCCGCACCAGGGCCGCCACGATCTGAAACTGCATCTCGTTGGTGTCCTGGTACTCGTCGATCTGCACGTGATCGAACCGCTCCTGGCACCGTTGCAGCACTTCGGGGAACTCGTCGAACAACTGCGCGGTCAGCAGCAGCAGATCGTCGAAGTCGACGGCCCCGCCGGCGCGCAACGAGCCCTGGTATTTTCGGTACGCCATCGCCGCCAGGAATTCGCGATCATCCGCCGCAGACTCCCTGGCATTGTCGGGCAGGATTCCCACCATTTTCCAGCGGCTGACGATCGAGATCAGATCGCCGGGCTTCATGGCCGCATCGGCGACCCGGATGTCGCGCAGCGCCTTGCGAGCGGCCGATTCCTGGTCGCCGCGGTCGTAGATCACGAACTGCTTGGGATAGCCGAGGACTTCGATTTCCTCGCGCAGAATCCGCACGCAGAGCGAATGGAACGTCGAGATGTTGGGCCGCGACTTCTGCCGTTTCCCTCCCATCAAGTTGCTCATGCGCTCCTGCATTTCGCGGGCGGCCTTGTTGGTGAAGGTGACCGACAGGATCCGGTTCGGCTCGATCCCCCGGCGGATCAGTTCGGCCCTCCGAAACGTGATGACGCGCGTCTTGCCGGTGCCGGCGCCCGCCAGCACCAGCAGCGGACCGGACGGTGTCGTGACCGCGTCGCGCTGCGAATCGTTCAGTTCGTTCAACGACGCCGCGGCTCCGGGTCGCGGGCCGCCGCCCGGCGCAGTGGACCCGGGAAGTCCGGGCTTCGGTGCGGGCGTGCTGAGAAACGGGGAATACGACGACACGGCGCGGTCCTGAAAGGTTGCCAGACTGGTGAAGATCGTAGAGCAGGCGGCTCGCCTGCTCATGTTACCGGGTGGAATCACAGGCGAGCCGCCTATGCCACGACCTTTTCAGCAGACTGCTACGGGTATCTACGGGCTTGTGAGAGTCGCCAACGAGTCACGCACCCATCACAAACAGAAGTGTTGTGCGCAACCGACATCGCGGGTTGGCAACCGCTTCCAGTCACTTGCCCCTGGGCTTGGTGGCCCCTGCGCGGATCGCGCGGAACGGTTCCAGCATCGCTCCCATCGACTGCCAGCGGTCACGCGGTTCGGTCGACAGCCCCTTCATGATCGTGTCGGAAATCCGCTCATCAATCTCGGGACAGTACGTGCGCAGGTC
>JAYTIB010000923.1:0-2829 GCA_043732205.1 Schlesneria sp.
ACGATGACGATCTTGCGGTGGCTGCGCAGATTGATCGACCACCGTTCGCGCAGCGATTGTCCGGGGACAAACGTGGCGACCTGAATCCCCGCGTCGCGCATCGGCCCGAGAAACCGTTTGGTCAACCGCCCGGAGCCGATGGCGTCATACAGAAACCGCACCCGGACCCCGTCCCGCGCCTTGGCGATCAGCAGGTCGCGGATCTCGGTCCCCAGTTTGTCGGGCTGCCAGATGTAGTACTCCAGATGAATCGACGTCCGCGCGGCGGCGATGGCCGATTCGATCTCGTCGAACGTCTGGCGCGCGTCGGTCAGCAGTTGGATGCGGTTGTCGACCGTGGCCCGCGAATTGGCGACCCGCTCGGCCACGCGCAGCAGATCCTGCTGGGTTCGATTGAGGCTGTCATCCCCGACGCGGTGTCCCGCCAGTTCGGGCAGCATGCGGCTGATGTTTTGCGACGCGGCCCGGCGGCGCAGCACCCGCCGCTGGACCCGGTTGATGCCGAACACAGTGAACAAAAACGCCCCGAAATACGGCATCGTCACGATCGCCATCACCCACGCCACGGTCGACACCGGCTGGCGTTTTTTGGTGAGCAGCACGACCGGCAGCAGAGCCAGCGTCAGCACATAACCGACAACGGTGACAACGGCGAAAAATGTCTGCATGCGGGCAACAGAATCCAAGAGAGTGCGGCCTGGAAGAATCTCATCTCAGCATAGATCCGTGCCCCGCGCTGCGGAAGGAAGTCCCGCAAAAAGCAGCAGATCTAATACGTCGTACCGACGAAGCTAACTTGCCGGGGCCGCTGCAAGGACTTCAGGCCGCGCGAAACAAGAATGCGGCCCCGGTCAAGTTGAGCGACTTGTTATGCGCCGGCCCAATCACTGATCGGCCTAAGAGTTTCCGGTTCCGGAAGAGACCTCGGTGCATCCCCTGCGAAGCCGGTCACTTCCAACCCGCTCAAGATTCCATGATTTTCATAGACAAAGATCCCGCTTAGAGTGTCTTTCTCGCCGAAAACGAAATCGGCGATCGGGTGAACGCCCGGTGGTGCAGCAGGCTTGCCTCGAATCTGAAAATTGATGCTCGCACAACCACATGGACATCGCCACGGCGTGACCTCGGCAAGTTCGAGTTGCGGCAGAAATGCCCTGGCTTCCGGACTGCCGTGTTCGAGCATCCAGCGCACGAGGCGTCGTTCGTGATCCATGAGTTCGCGATTGGCGTCGCTCATCGGAAAACCTATCCGCATAACAATCCGTTGAGCACAACACTGTCAATCACCCAAGTCGCCCCGCTACGTCAGCAGGTCCGCCACGATCTCGCCGCCGGGGACCACGCGGTAGGGTCGCTGGAACTGGTCGAAGATTTCCGTCGTCGGTAGCACACCCAGTGCGCGATAGATTGTCGAGATGACGTCGCCCGGCACCAGCGGGTGCGAGGCCGGGAATGCTCCCGTGCTGTCGCTGCTGCCGTAGATCAAGCCGCGTTGGAAGCCGCCCCCCACCAGCATCAGGCTGTAGCAGAAGTTCCAGTGGTCGCGGCCCGCGTTGTTGCCGTTGATCTTCGGTGTTCTGCCGAAGTCACCAAAGACCGCCACCAGTGTGCGGTCGAGCATCCCGCGTTCCGCCAGATCCGCGATCAGGCTGGAGCAGGCGGAGTCCAGTTGCGGCAGCAGCGTTGACTTGAGCGTCTGGAAATTGCCGCCGTGCGTGTCCCAAGTCGCGTTCGCATCCGGCGCCCACGAGATCGTCACGACGCGCGTTCCCGCCTGGATCAGCCGCCGGGCCAGCAGCGTGCTCTGACCGTAGATGTTGCGACCATAACCGTCCCGCACGGTCGCGGACTCTTCCGACAACCGAAACGCGCGCTGCGTCTCTTCCGACGAGAGGAGATCCAGCGCCCGTTCCTGCATCCGCGACATCTCGCCCTGCACCGATCGACCGCCGGCCGGTGCGATCCCGGTCGCCTCCAGCAACTGCCGACGAGCGGCCAGGCGCTGGTTCGACACTTCAGTTTGCAACGACAACTCGGGGACGCGGAAGTCCGCCGCGTTCGGATCCTTCAACACAAACAACGGATCGTAGGAATGGCCGAGGAACCCGCCGAAGAATCCGGGCTGCGGCGGTCCGCCCGCTCCCTCCTTGGTCATGTACGGCAGATGCACCTGTGGCAGCACGGTCGGAGACGTCGGCCGCAGCCGGGCCATGATTCCACCGAGACACGGATGATCGGTCGGCCGCGTTCCGCCCCCCTGTTCACCCCGATCGTGACCCGTCAACGAGGCATACACTGCGGCAGCATGTGAGTTGTTCACACTGTGATTCATCGACCGGACGACGGTCGCCAGATGCATCTGCTGCGACAGCCGCGGCAGATGCTCGCTCAACTGATAGCCGGGCAGCGACGTCGAGATCGGCTGGAACTCGCCCCGGATGCCATCGGGGGCATTCGGCTTCATGTCCCACATGTCCAGATGACTGGGACCGCCGTTCAGAAACAGCAGGATGCAATTGTCCGCCAGCGTCCGCAGCCGCGATTGCTCCGACGCCGCTTCGTTCGCCAACAGAGTCGGCAGCGACAACCCCAAGCCGGCCAGCCCCATGCTGCCCACCTGCAACACCCGCCGCCGGGAAACGACCGCACGCCGCAGGGACGCTTCATCGATTCGCTCAGACATCGGCTTCTCCGTGGCTTGGCAGGGGGTTGTTGAGGCTTCGTGATACCACCGCCCCACGGGTGAATGCAATCCTACTGTAGTCCCGTCGCTCCGCCGACGGGACGTGAGGAGAGATGGGGAACAGACGCGTCGGGACGTTCGTCGCC
>JAYTIB010000924.1:0-2824 GCA_043732205.1 Schlesneria sp.
GATCAACTGCCACGTATTGCGACGCGGCGCATCCTCGCGCAGCCAAAACGACTTGTCGCCATTGCGCTGGGCAGCCCAGTCGCCGGCCGCCGACCAACGCTGTTCGTACAGCGCCACCAAGGCCGCATCCAGGACCAGCTTTTCTTCGAACCAGAACGTGTCGATGAGGCCCAGGTCTTCCGCCTTGGCCGCTTCGACTTCGTCGGTCAGCGTGGTCTCGGTTTCGTTGGCCGTGTCGCGATAGAACGCGGCTCGGTTCTGACGCAGATGGTCCGCCAGATCGCGGCAGTTTGTGATGAGCGCCGCGGGCAGACTGCGCGTCCCCTGCAATTGCGTATCGACCGGTGGACGCTTCAGGTCATGCACGTACTCGACACGCAGCGCCCAACTGGCGGCGGCAAACGCGATGTCTTTCGCGTTGATCTTTTCCTCCGCCGAACCGCGCGAAGCGAATTGCATCCCGGTCTCGGGTGACAGCCCGGTCATCGTCGCCAGGTACTGCCAGACCGCGTTTTGATTGCCTGGCTGGCTGAGCTGGTTCGCGATCAGCCCGCCGTTGAGCAGGTCGTCCACCAGCGCGGACAGTGATACGTCGCGGAGTTGTCCGCCGAGGACACCCTCCTGAACGGACAGCATCGCAGTGAGCCACGCATCGGCATTGCCGAGCGTTCCTCGCCCGCTCGCACGAAACGCGGCGATTTGTTCGGGGCGAACCCGTCCGGCCGCCGCATCGGTGATGAGCGTGTCCAGGTTCTTCATGAAACACGTGCCGGCCTCATACAGCTCCAGCAGGGGAGTCCCCTTGATCGTCTCCTGATTGAAGCCGGGCAGATGGATGAGTAATGGCGGCCGATCGACACCGTTGGCGAGCGGCTCCAGTTCCAGCATCAGTTCCAGGAAGCTGCCGCGATACGTTTGCACCGGGTACGGCAGACGGTTTTCGCTGCGCTGTGTGATGAGCCGGTCCACAAAGCTGGCGTAGTGCGCGTCGGGATCGAGCCAAACGACGATGCCGTGCCGCCGCGTTTTCGCTCGCAGTTCTGCTTCCAACACCGCCGACACCGGGCCGAGTTCAGTCATGCGATCCTCGGCGTTACTCGGTCTCGTAGGGTTCGGGCAAACCAATGCGGCTGTACGAGTCGGCAAAGTGTTTGCTGAGATGCTCGCGATACAGCGGCTGGATGCGGGCCACTCGTCGTCCGGAGGCACACAACGCCGTCAACAAATCGAGCCGAACCGTGTGCAACTGCCGCAAATCGACAATCATTTCGCCGAGTCCCAGTTGCTGATTCTTGGGCAAGAAATACCAACCGAAGACGCGCCCGGAACGGATGGGGCCGCGGACCTCGGCCGCCTTGAGTTGGCCCGCAGCGACCAACGCATCTGCATCGAGTACCTGAGCCACAACGATCTGACCGACCTTGTGATTGGCAAGGTCGCACGTCTGAGTCAGCACAACGACCCGTTCAATCGAATGTTTCACATGCACCTTGGATGGAGCCTGCTCGTCAAAACTGACGACATTCATCAGCGGGCAACCGCCAATCAGGTCTCCCTGATCGATCGGCGCATCGGGCGGAGGTTGGCGGTAGATCATTCCAAGTCCTCGTCGGTGGGAATTTCCGGAATGTCGATTGGCGGACTCTCCCCCAATTCCGATGTCAGCCATCCGACGGCGGGGGGACTCGGCAGTTCGCACCACGGATCAAGCCGAATGTCGGCTTCGTGCAACCCCGGCGTTGTTGCAAACGGAAGATGATTGCGCACTGGAGGAGGCGCATCAAACACGCGCAGCTCGACATGCCGCCCACGGACCTCGCATTCGTAGGTCCGGCCCGGTTCCAGTTCGACTTCTTCCAACGCATCGGCGAGAGAAATACTCATGAACGCACCTCTTTCAAATTGGATTCCTCGCAGAGACTCGTTTCACGCCCCACACCTTACCCCTGCCGTCCACCCTCATCAACAGGCGGCGAGCGCAAGAGGGCCAAGATCAGTCATCCAACAGCCCTCCCCACATTTTTCTGCCATCCATCTTTCTGCCAGAAGATGTTTGGCAGAAAGATGGATGGCAGAAAAATGTGGAGGAATGGAGAGGGGTCATTCGTCGAGCTGTTCACAGAGTCTTGTTTCACACGCAACACCTTGCTCCTGCTTCCCACCCCAAGCCTGCTCTTCATTTTTCTACCACCCATCTTTCTGCCAAATCATTCGTCAGTCTCCCCGGTTTCGACTTCCCCGGACTCCTCGTCGTCGGATGGGGCGGCTTCTTCATCGTCTGCAAACAGATCGGCTGCGGGGGCGAGGCTCGCGAGGAGTTCTTTCCGGGCCTGCACCAACTTGGGATTGGCCGCTGCATACGTGGACCGTGCGGCCGGTTCGTCGGGGGCCAGCAGTCGGAATTCGCAGCCTTGTTTCTCGCTGAGGCGCAGTTCGAGTTGCCAGACCTGATCGGGAACGGCCGACCACAGGCCCGGTTCGAGGATCTGCAATTGAGGCTGCGGCGTCTTCTGCTTGCGCCGTCTTCGCAACGCTTCCTTCTCGATGGCGGCAATGGCCAAGTCGGGATGCTCGCACAGGAACGCGGCCCGATAGCCGGTGTCATCACGCTCCGCAGGATGAGCCGATTCGGGCCGCGTCGTCCGGCTTTGGGAGTGCGGTGGCTCGACACCGCTTTGGATTGTCGCGGAGCGACTTTCTTTCGCGGGTTCCGAAAGGGCTGCGCCCAAAATTCCAAAGCGGTGTCGAGCCACCGCACTCCCAAAGCCGGACGACGCGGCCCGAATCGGCTCATCCTGCGGAGCGTGATGACACCGGCTATCGG
>JAYTIB010000925.1:0-2824 GCA_043732205.1 Schlesneria sp.
CGGATTATTCACCACGGAAAACACGGAATTGCACGGAAGGAAAACAGGGTGAGAAGTTGCGATGAATGAACCCCCTCGCACACAACAGGCACTTTGTAAAACAACGTGGTGCTTCAACTCCTTCCCTTCCGTGAGCTTCCGTGTTTTCCGTGGTTCTTCATGAATCATTCGGCTTAGGCAACGACCGACGATGCGTTGATCTCCGCTTCCAGTTGTCGCAGCCGTTCCACGATTGTGTCGAAGGTTGGCGGGTCGCTGAAAAACATGGGCTGCATCGAGGCATAGTCGGCCTTCAACTCTTGAATCCGTTCGACAGGGGGAACGAGCTTCAACGTCCCCGGCTTCGCCGCGCCGTAGTTCGCCGACGCGGACTTGAAGAAGACGCTCTTGTGAATGGCGACTCGTTCGAGAAGGTCCAGCCTGCGAACGGCTTCCCGTCCAATGGGGTGGTTGGACAGTTGATACAGATCGTAGAAATGCCGCGACTGCCGGTTCTGAATCCGCTTGGAAATTGGCTGATGGAACAAGGCGTGAAGGATGGTGGCCTTCTCCCAGAATGTCCTTTCGCCAGCGAGTACGCGGAGAGTGACGTCGCAATCACCGCAAGCGTCTGGAATCGAGTCGCCGAGGAATGGTCGAACGACGGCTGTTTCAACCGGGAAGTGATCCGAACGGGCTCCGATCTCTACTTTGACAGATTGAGCAAAGTACGGGCTGACTCTGTCGATGACCGCCCGTGGAAAGTGGAACAGGATGGATTGGCCATCCGGATCATCAGCGTCGAGTGTCAGCTCCCAGTCACCAACCTCGCCCAACTGCTCGGCAATGGCCGCGTTGAGTTGTGGATAAAGGCGGCCGGCAATCGCCTGCTGACAGGCATTCCTCAGCGCCAGAATTCGGCGCTGCTGTTCCTTGCCCGTCGTGCCTTGCTCCGGTTCCCTGTCACCGCCATAACCAAGAAAGACGCGTTCGATCGACAAGTCGATGTCTTCCGAGAATCTCTCGATCGCATGGTAGACCTTTGAGAGTGATGTCCCGCCTTTGAATGTGATGTGATCGCGAAATTCCGCCAGCAGGAAAACCCGCCTGAGAATCCAGCAGACCCAGAAGTCCTTTTCCATCAACTGCGGCGTGAGCCGCCCCATTCGGGCGGCAGCCTGTTCGAAGTAAAGCCGTCGTTCAGCTTGAGGCAGCTTCGCCACGTCATCCATTGTCAGCCTCTGCTCGTCTGGAGATGCCGGATGATGTCGCCAATCCAAGCCGGAGCCAGCTTGATGTCGCTCATCAAGCTGCGAACGTCATCATCGCTCAGTCGAGCATTCAACTTCTGGATGACCCCGTCATCGACATGGGCCCTCCCGAGATGGCGGAGTGCTTGGATGACCAATCCACTGACACGACCCGCCGCGGCCATATTCCGGGGAGTCGTCCGTTTGAGAATGATCTCCCGGTTACCAAGCTTGACCTTTCGGGTGGCTCCATCAGTCAAGAAGACCGCGCGCGCGGGAACTTGGAGCGACAGGCCCAGCAGATTGGCGGCGTAGGCTCCCGAAGGCTGGATTCTCAAGCGATCCTTGCCGGCCAGTGCGCGGGCAATTTCGTCCGGGGTTGGTGAGAGTCGCCCGAGTTTTGGATGTTGCTTCGGGTAGTCGTAGAGTCCCCGGCCCAGCCGTCGAATCACCTGCCGATCACAGAGACTCTCCAGAGATTTGCGGACAGTGGCACCACTCCCCAAGTCCAGAAAATCGGCTGGCGTGAAGAGCCAACCCCTCTTCTTTCCATAAATCCGGCTAAGGACTTTGTTTTCAATGGATTGCACGCCGGGACTGCCTTTCGTTTTTTCGCGAATTGTATCCTGTTTTCGCGAATTGCGAAGCGGTAGTTACCGCCACTGTCCGGTCTGAGGGGCAATGGAACTGGTTGCCTCGTCGAGGATCATGCCTCGATCCAACCGCATCGGTCTTGAATTCAAGGGCCGAGTGTCAGTCACCCGAGGTCCGTTGGACCGGGAGCGCCGGCACTCACTGCCGTCGCCGTTGGCTCCGAGTGTAGCGAGTGGGGATCGCAGCGCGCGTCGATGGTGACGTGTCCCAACTGGCGAACTTCGGCTGCGGCGGGCATCATGGCGGACGAATTCGTTGTCCCGGTTTTGGAGAGATCACGATGAATGGCCGCCGTGTCCCGTCTTGCCTTGTGGCTTTGGTCTTCGCTCTGCCGCATATCGTCGCGATTGGTGCCGACGCGCCGATCCCCGCGGTGATTGAGTTCAACCGCGACGTTCGTCCGATTCTGTCCGAGAATTGCTATGCCTGCCACGGCCCGGATGCCAACAAGCGGGAAGCCGAATTGCGGCTGGACACGGAGACGGGACTGTTCGGCAAGGGGGCAAAGAAGCAACCGATTGTCCCGGCCAAGCTGGACGAGAGCGAGCTCATCAAGCGGGTGACATCGCCGGCACCCGAGCATCTGATGCCGCCCGTCGACTCCGGCCGCAAACTGTCGGCACGCGACATTGCCGTGCTGAAGAAATGGGTCGAGCAGGGTGCGAAGTGGCAGGGACACTGGGCCTTCCTCAAGCCGGTGCGGGCGGCCGTTCCGAACGTCGCGGAGCCGGGGTTCACACGCAACGAGATCGACCGCTTCGTGCTCACCAAGTTGCAGGCGGCCGGGTTGAAACATGCGGCCGAAGCCGACCGCGTCACGTTGATTCGGCGGTTGTCGTTCGATCTGACGGGGCTGCCGCCGACTCCCGAAGAGGTCGATCGGTTCGTCAACGACACCAGCCCCGATGCGTACGAGAAGCTGGTCGAACGGGTGCTCGAAT
>JAYTIB010000926.1:0-19441 GCA_043732205.1 Schlesneria sp.
CGTTCGTGATCGCCGCGCAATAAAACGTGCGTCGGCTGCGGTTTCGCCTCTTCGCTCATGATCATCGTCGAACGAATTCCCGCCCGGTATTTGTCGCGAGCGACTGCGCGGCGGTGAAGTTCCTCATCCTGCGTGAGGTCGCCAGATTCTTTTTCGGCCTGCACGCGTCGCTCCGCGACGTGTGCTTCCAAACGGTTCAGTTCCGCTTTCTCGGATTCGGTCGAGAACATTAGCAGCGGGAACGGCGCGACGTCCTTGCCCGCTCCCCGGTCGAGCGAACTGTTGAAGAACGCATACAGCTCGTAAAACTCTCGCTGCGTAATCGGATCGTTGGGATGGTTGTGACACTGTGCGCACTGCATCGTCATCCCGAGCCACACGGCCGACGTGACCTCGACGCGGTCCACAATCGCTTTGACGCGGAATTCCATTTCATCCGCGCCGCCCTCTTGGTTGTACATCGAGTTGCGGTGAAAGCCGGTCGCAATGAGCTGCCGTTTGCTGGGGCTTGCCAGCAGGTCGCCCGCGAGTTGCTCGACCGTGAATTGATCGAACGGCAGGTTGCGATTGAACGCGCTGATCACCCAGTCGCGATACATCCAGATTTGCCGTTGCAAATCGCGGTGATAGCCGTGCGTATCCGCGTACCGAGCCAAGTCCAACCAGTGCCGCCCCCATTGCTCGCCATACTGCGGCGAGGCCAGCAACCGATCGACCAATCGCTCGACCGCGTCCTCCTCGGGATCATGGAGGAACTCGTCCACTTCCCCGATCGTCGGCGGAATGCCGATCAGATCCAACGAGACACGCCGAATGAAAGTCGCGCGCTCCACTTCCGCGGACGGAGACAACTCCTCTTGTTCCAACCGCGCCAGCACGAATTGATCAATCTCGTTCCGAGCCCAAGCCGTGGTTTCCACGTGAGGCAAGGCTGGTCGTTCCGGCTTGCGAAAGGACCAGTGAGCACTTGCAATTTGTTGGTTGGCCGCCGGCAATGTCGGAACGACCTCGTCCACCCACTGCCGCAATACGGCGATTTCCTTCGCGGACAGCGGGTCGTTCGGCGGCATCTGCGGTTTGTCCCCGGAAACCATGTGCAGCAATAAACTGGCCGCGCTGTCTCCCGGAATGATGATCTGCCGTTGTACGAGTTGCTGAATGTCATCCAGTCGCAGGTCCGCTTCCTGCTTGTCCGCTCCGTGACACTGCTGACAACGTTGAACCAGGACTCGCTCGGCGGCAGTGGCGATTTCGGTCAAGTCTGTCGCTCTGACGTTCTTCATCGCTCGCCACGGCGACCGCGGCAGCGCCAAGCCGGCCAATGCGATGGCCACAACCAACAAGACGCCTCTGCGCAGCCAAACCATGACACTGACCTCGTTTCGACCAGATCCGAAACGAGCCTACCGCTGCGATTCTCATTCCGAGAAGGATGGCCGCCACCGGCGAACGGCTCCTTAAATCTCCGTGCCCGGCCGCCGTACGGCTTCCAATGTCGTCCTGAACGAATCTCTCGCAATCGACGCCACGGCCCGGAATGCACAGATCCCTGAACGAGTTCGTTCAATAGCGTGAACAACCAGACAAATTGGTTTCATCGCCGCCACGACGTCTTCGCGCCGCGAAACATCGCAGATGCCTGGAACAACTGCCGCTTGATCAAGTGCCGCGGTGTATCGCCTCAACGGCCAGAAGGCTGATTCCCGTTTTCACGTCCCGCCATCAAGCTGATTGCGAAGTACCACAGAACCCAGGGCCTGACGGCACCGGGCTCGCCGATTCTTGTCGGTGACGTCAAGCGGCGTGAATCGAACGCTGCTCACCGCTCGCAAAGCAGGATTATCAAAGTCGTGCGTTCCCAAGTTGGAGATTGGAAACGAGAGCCAATCAGAGCCAATGGGTGTGAGGAGGCGACGGACACTCAAATGGAGCAGCCCGGCGGGAAGGTTCCCGCCGGGCTGTGTTGCATGACGAACGCGGTGCGGCGTCGAGATGGCCTACTTGGCTTCGGTTCCCGCGACGGCCAGTTCCTCAGTCAGGTGTTCGACCGTTGTCGGTTCGAAATCCAACTGCGTCTGTTCGCCGACTTCCCTGGTCTTCACGGTGATCGTGTTGTGGCCCTGGAAGGCCCCCTGCAGCAGGTTTTCGGAGAGCGGGTCTTCGATGTAGGTCTCGACCGCGCGACGCAGCGGCCGGGCACCGTATTCGGTGGCGTTCCCCTTCCCGATGATGAACTGCTTGGCTTCGTCGGTCAGGATGAGGGCCAGTCCCTTTTCACCGAGCCGTTCGCGAACCTTCGACAGCTCGATCTCGACGATCGCCTTCAGGTTCTCTTCGGTCAGCGAACGGAACACGACGACTTCATCGAGCCGCCCGATGAACTCGGGCTTGAACTCGCGTTCGATCTCGTGCGTCAGGCGTTCCTTCATCCGTTCGTAGCTGGTGTCGCTGTCCTTGGGGGCGAAGCCGAACTCACTGGTGATCGCGTTGGCCCCGGCGTTCGTCGTCATGATGACGATCGTGTTCTTGAAGTCGACCTTGCGACCGAAGCTGTCGGTCAGATGGCCTTCTTCCATGATCTGCAGCAGCATGTTGAAGACGTCGGGATGCGCCTTTTCGATTTCGTCGAGCAGCACGACGGCATACGGCCGGCGGCGGATCTTCTCGGTCAGTTGGCCACCCTCTTCGAAGCCGACGTATCCCGGCGGGGCACCGATCAAGCGGCTGACGTTGTGCTTCTCCATGTACTCGCTCATGTCGATCTGGATCAGGGCATCCTGATCGCCAAACATGAATTCGGCGAGTGTCTTGGCGGTCAGCGTTTTTCCCACACCGGTCGGGCCGGCGAACAGGAACACGCCCGTCGGACGGCGCGGATCCTTCAGCCCGCTGCGGCTGCGGCGGACCGCCTTGGCGACTTGACGGATGGCTTCCGTCTGACTGACCACGCGGTGATGCAGTTCCTCTTCCATGCGCAACAGGCGGACCGCGTCTTCGCTGGAGAGACGAGTCAAAGGAATCCCGGTCATCTTGGAAACGACTTCGGAGATGACTTCGGCATCGACGACGCCGTCCTTCTCCTTGGACTTTTCACGCCAGTCCTTGGTCAGGTTTTCCTTCTTCTTCTTGAGCTTGTCGGCCTGATCGCGCAGCGACGCGGCCTTTTCGAAGTCCTGGTTCGCGACGGCCTCTTCCTTTTGGGTGTTCAGCCGTTCGATCTCCTCTTCGATTTCCTTCAGGTCCGGCGGACGGATCATCGACTTCAGCCGGACTCGCGCGCCGGATTCGTCGATCACGTCGATCGCCTTGTCGGGCAGGCACCGGGACGTGATGTAGCGGGTCGACAGTTCGACCGCCTTGGCGAGGGCATCGTCGGTGATCTGGACGCGGTGATGTTGTTCGTAGCGATCTCGCAACCCCTTCAGGATCTCGATCGTCTGAGACGGTGACGGCGGTTCAACGATGACGGTTTGGAAGCGGCGTTCCAGCGCGCCGTCCTTCTCGATGTACTTGCGGTACTCGTCGAGCGTCGTGGCCCCGATGCACTGGATCTCGCCGCGGCTGAGCGCCGGCTTGAGCACGTTGGAAGCATCGATCGCCCCTTCGGCACCACCCGCTCCGACCAGCGTGTGCAGTTCGTCGATGAACAGGATCGTGTTCTTCGCCCGCTTGACTTCGTTCATCACGGCCTTGATGCGCTCTTCGAACTGGCCGCGGTACTTGGTCCCGGCGACCATCATGGCCAGATCGAGGACCACGATTCGCCGATCGCGGAGCAGTTCGGGAACTTCGCCGTTGACGACCATCTGGGCGAAGCCTTCGACGATCGCCGTCTTACCGACACCGGCCTCACCGAGCAGCACCGGATTGTTCTTCTGGCGGCGGCAGAGGATTTGAATCACGCGCTCGATCTCGTTGGCGCGGCCGATGACGGGATCGAGTTTGCCCTGCCGCGCGAGTTCAGTCAGATCGCGGCCGAAGCTGTCGAGGGCCGGCGTCTTGCTCTTGCCGGGCTTGCCCGAGGCGGTCGCCGTGCCGGCACCGCCGCGCTCCGATGTCCCTTCGGCGCCTTCCATCCCGTGGCCGAGCAGGTTCAAGACTTCCTCGCGAACGTCTTCCAGCTTCAGACCAAGGTTCATCAGCACCTGGGCCGCGACCCCTTCCTGTTCGCGGATCAGGCCGAGCAGCAGGTGTTCGGTGCCGACGTAGTTGTGGTTGAGGTTGCGGGCCTCTTCCATCGCATATTCGATGACCTTCTTGGCGCGCGGCGTCTGGGGGAGCTTGCCCATCGTGACCATGTCCGGTCCCGACTGCACGATCTTCTCGACTTCCAGGCGGATCTTCCGCAGATCGACCTCCAAGTTCTTCAGCACGTTGGCGGCAACGCCCGAACCCTCTTTCACCAACCCGAGCAGGATGTGTTCGGTGCCAATGTATTCGTGATTGAATCGCTGGGCTTCTTGATTGGCCAGTTGCATCACTTTGCGGGCGCGATCAGTAAATCGCTCGTACATTCCGAAGCCTCCGGATTCCAAGGGGGTGGGATGAGCCCACCGTAAGTAGTCGTCATTATCAAAGTCGTCGTCACACCAACGGACCGTATTACGGGCCGCGCGGGGTGACTTCCATCGTCATGTCCAGCCGCCGTCACTGGTTCTCGGCCTGCCAAGGATACGTCACGAGATGGACTGCTGACCCAATTGCCTATTGAAACTCTTCAAGTCGGGCGACCGGTCCGCAGAATCGTCATCATCGCCACAACCCGTTTTTGCACAGGAACCGAAACCAGTGCCGCGACCGGCACCCCATGACTCGCGGCGATTCTAGTTGCGTGTCTGGTGGAGGGCAAGGAGCCGCGCCCCTCAGCCGCGCCTAACTTGATACGTGGTTCATGCTTGATTCGCGGCCAAGGTTGGCGTACGACGGATCTCCACGTTGTTTAGCCCCAACGCCAACGGCGTGGGAGCGGATGCGGGCGAACCGTGGATCGCGCGCACGCCGCTGGCGTTGCGGCTAAACGTCGCACACCACGTCGCGTGGGGTATCAACCACCCGGTCCGATCCAGAAAGCCGAACACGATGCCGCCTCTCCCAATCGACGCTTGGAGAATCCTCGACGCCGCCGCCAACCGGGCCGGTGAGGGACTGAGGGTGATCGAAGAGTTTGTCCGGTTTGGTCTCAACGATGCGCATCTGTCCCGCCTGCTGAAGGAATGCCGTCACGAATTGACGGCGGCGTTGACGGCGATTCCCGAAGCGAGCCGGCTGGCGGCCAGAGACACACTCGGCGACGTCGGCACGGCGATCGGCACACCGTCCGAGTATCAGCGAGCCACTCTGCGGGACGTCGCCCGGGCCTCGTTCAAGCGCGTTCACGAGGCGCTGCGGACACTCGAAGAATACGGCAAGCTGATCGAGTCGAACGGAGTCGGACCCACGTTCGCGCAACGGGTCGAGCAGCTTCGATATCGACTCTACACGGCCGAGAAGGCGGTGTTGCGAACAGCGTCGATGGCGGATCGGCTGCAGGGGCAGCGCCTGTATCTGCTGGTCACAACTCGATCGTGTGTGAGTGGACTCGAAGCGACCGTACGCGGCGCACTGGCGGCCGGCGTTCGCATCATTCAGGTCCGCGAAAAGCAGCTTTCGGACCGGCAGTTGGTCGAGCACGCGCGCCGACTCCGCAAGTGGACGGCTGAGTCCGGTGCCTTGTTGATCATCAACGACCGACCGGACATCGCCGTCCTGTCGGATGCCGATGGCGTGCATGTCGGACAGGACGAACTGACCGTGCGCGACGCGCGGCACATCGTCGGACCAGACCGGCTGGTGGGAGTGTCAACACACTCGATCGAACAGGCCCGGCAGGCGGTGCTCGATGGTGCGGACTATCTCGGCGTGGGACCAACTTTTCGCAGCGGGACGAAAACGTTCGACCAATTCGCAGGACTGGAGTTCGTCCACCAAGTCGCCGCCGAGATCGCGCTCCCCTGGTTCGCAATCGGCGGCATCGACTCCAAGAATCTGGACTCGGTCCTGGATGCGGGAGCAAGCCGGGTTGCGGTGAGCGGTGCCATTTGCGGTGCAATGGACCCACACCAAGCGGCGGCGGAATTGCTGCAACGCCTGAGCACTCATCCCGCGTCGACGTGTCGGCGGTAAGGCGAGCGGTTGAAATCAACGGACCCGGAGGATGGGCACTCTTGCCCATCCTCCATCGCAGACTGAAAAATCAGCCTTTAATGTCGGTCTTCCGGAAAAACCGGGTTCGCGATTAGAATCCCGCCGGCTTGTCGAGCGAGTCAACCACGCGGGATGCGTGGAGTTAGGACCGGCGCATCAATAACTGTCGGGATTTGGTGAGAATCAGCCGTAGCACGGACGCCTCGTCCGTGCGCCCAAATCCCAGTCATCGCTCGAACGGGACGCACGGACGAGGCGTCCGTGCTACGACAGTTATTGATGCGCCGGCCCTTAGGTCGAATCGTCCGGACGGGCTGGCCGGATGATCCGACTCCGTCGCCGCGCAGCGAAGGGATTCCAGGCACCGGAACACGGTGTGGCGGGAAGGGATGCATGACTCATTTCTTTGATCGTAAAGACCCGTGGGGTAACGGGGTCGCCGTGTGGGTGCTGATGGCGATGGTCTTCGCCCTCCCCCTGGCCTGGTGGTCGCTCAGCCAGACACGTCTGGAAAACGACGTCGAAAAATGGCTGCCCAACAACGACCCCGAACTGAAGATCCTGCGCTGGGCCAACAGCCGCTTCCCAGTCGATGAGCGGGTCTTCGTGTCGTGGGACAACAGTTCCCTGAATGACCCGCGAATCCGGAAGTTCGTCGAGAAGCTGGAAGGAAAGCTGGACGCTGACGGCATCCGGCGCGGCGGCGTTCCCCATGTCTCTCACGTGGTGGAACCGCGCGACCTGTTGTTCATGATGCAGAAGAACGGTGTCGCGCCGCATGAAGCGATGCGCCGCTTGGAAGGAGTGATCCTCGGTGCCGGGGCTTTGAAGTTGAAGCTGACCGAGTTCGGCCGATCGGGGTTGCGGCAAACCAAGCAGGAACTGACGGCGGCGGGGAAGGCCAAGTTCGGTGTCGACCTGCAATTCAGCAATCCGATCGCCGACTTCTGGACGCTGGTCTCCGTCCCACCGCCGCCTCCGGACGAGGGTGAGATTGCCAGCGATGCCGCCGCGCCGGCCGTGATGAACGCCGCGGGGAAGCTGATCGAAATCGATTCCGTTGAACACGACCTGCAAGTCATCTGGAAGGGGATTCGGCCGGCCAGCGAACAGACCCGCGCGATTGCCGACTGGCTCACGCAGTTCGTCCCCGAAAAGGACGAGGGGCAACCGGTCGTTGAGTTCTGTTTCTTCGCGCTGGGGTCGCCGATCACCATCGCCCTGGCGATTTCGGAAGCGGGCTTGGCGGACAAGAACGAAACGGTCGATGTCATTCGCGAAGCAGCCGTCGCCGTGGGGATTCCGGCCGAGGAACTCCGTCTGGGGGGCAGCACGGTCTCCGCCACGGAATTGAATCACGAGGTCTCGAAGGCGGTCTGGGATCCGGCGTTCCCGCTGATCCAATTTCATCGCCGCTCGGTCGTGATCACTTCGGCGCTGCTGAGCTCGATTCTCGCGTATCTGCTCGTCCGGAGCATCCGGCTGGCGACCATCGTGCTGCTGGTCTCGTTGTATGCCACGCTGATGTCGACCGCGCTGGTTCCCGCCACCGGTGGATCGATGAACATGGTGCTGGTAGTCATGCCGTCGCTGCTGATGGTGCTGACACTGTCGGGGGCGATCCATGTGGCCAACTATTGGAAGCACGCCGCCTGTAAGAACGAGGCGACGGCGATCGCCGAAACGATCCGGACGTGCCGGATGCCCTGCTTCCTGGCCAGCCTGACGACCGCGATCGGATTGGTTTCGCTCTGCACCAGTTCGCTGACCCCGGTGCGCGACTTCGGCATCTACGCCGCCGCGGGAACGATGCTGTCGCTGGGAGTGCTCTTGTACTGTCTGCCAGCCCTGCTGCAGATCTGGCCCGGCAAGCCGCCCGCGGAACATGAACTGGACCATCCCGGTTGGCGACTGCTCGGACGCGGGCTGACAAGCTGGCCGCTGCTGCAATCGCTGGTCTCGATCGCCGTGTGCGTGGCCTGCAGCTACGGCCTGATCCATTTCCGCACCGAAACCAAGGTGATCCGTTACTTCCCCGAGAAGGCGCGGATCGCGCAGGACTACTGGTTCATCGAGACTCATCTGGCGGGGATCATGCCCGTCGAAACGATCATCCGCTTCGATGTCCAGGCCCAGAAGAAAACCAATTTTGTGCAGCGCATGGAAGTTGTGCGACAGATTCAGGAGCGGCTGCGCGCCAATTCGGAAATCACGGGATCGCTGTCATTGGCGGACTTCCTACCCGTCAGCGAACCGCTCGCCGATGACGCGGGAATTCTGACGCGCACCAAGTACCACAAGCGCGCCAACATGATTCAGCAGAAGATCCGCGACGGCGAAGTTCCGGCCGCCAAGACCTTTTACAACACGACAGACGTCGCCCATGACATGAACGAAAAGGGCGATCATGCCCTGAACGAAGCGGGCGACGAACTGTGGCGGATCACGTCACAGGTCGCGATCATGACCGACAACGATTTTGCCGAAGTGCTGGCCGACGTGAACCGCATTTCGCAGGACGTCCTGAAGATGCATCCCGGTTCGGTCCACACGATCACCGGCACCGTGCCGCTGTTCCTGAGAACGCAACGGGCCGTGCTCCACAGCCTGATCAGCAGCTTCGTCCTGGCGTTCGTGTTGATCCTCGGTGTGTTCGTCTTCATGCTGCGAAACTTCTGGGCCGGCCTGGTCGCGATGATCCCCAACATCATGCCCATCACCGTCGTGTTCGGCGCCATTTCGTGGATGGGGCAGCGGGTTGACGTCGGCACCATGATCACCGCGTCCATCGCGCTCGGCATCGCCGTCGACGGGACACTGCACTACCTGACCTGGGTGCAACTCGGCATGCGGCTGGGCCAGTCGCGGCGGCAGTCGATCATCAACGCCCTGGTCCACTGCGGACCCGCCATGTGGCAGACGAGTCTCGCGGTGGCGCTGGGACTGCTCGTCCTGGTCCCCGCCGAATTGCTGCTGATCAGCCGCTTCGGCTGGTTGATGGCCGCCATGATCGGAGTCGCCCTGCTGGGCGACATCGTCCTGATGCCGCAGCTTCTGGCCGGACCGTTGGGATACCTGTTCGAACCCCGCCAGACTCCCGAGTCCGAACCCGCGCCCGCGGTCATCAGCCCGATCGGTCCGCAAGTGGTTTCGATACCTGACGCCCCAACCCCCGGCGTTGCGACGTCAGCCACCGAGGGGATTCGACCTCCGCACTTCGCTCCGCGACCCCACAAGTCGGAACCGCACAGCCCCGGCGGCGACAGAGCATCGTAGGACGGATTTCCAATCCGTCCGTGCCGTCGTGAGATGGAACGGTTCGAGGACTTCGACGGCCCTCCTCATTCGCGCTCCCTTCGATTCGCGCGGAAATCGATTTGGTCCGCGCGAATCGAAGGGAGCGCGAATGTGAAGGCGAAGCGGTGTTGGCCGAGCCGCGGCGGATCGGTTCCCCGCGTCATGGCACAATCGTCACAACGCGCATCGGCGTCGTCCGCGACATCTCACGTCACCCGCGAAATCAGCCGCCACATCCACCGGCTGTGACGTAGAGTTGGCATTCCGATTGTCTCCCAACTCCCGTTGCTCATGCGGAACCGATGGCGTGACCCAGCTTGTCCTGACAGCGTCCGATTGTGATGACCGCGCCGATGATTGCTCGAGTGATGCGATCACGGGCAGCGGCGTCGACTTTGAAACAGCCTCGAACGGGAGCGTCGCATCCGCGGTCCCCCGGACGGCACTGATCTGCCACGCCGATGATGCGCTCAATCGTGAAGGGCTGGCCCGCTGGCTGGCGGCCACCACCACGCTGACCAGCGTCATCGTTCTGGAAGAGCCGCCGAGCCGGATGAAGCAACGGATCAGGCGCGAGATCAAGCGCGTCGGTTGGCTGCGGTTTGCCGACGTCCTCGCGTTCCGGCTGTATTACAAACTGTTCCTGGCGCGGCGCGACCGTGAGTGGGAAGAGCGGACGTTGATGCAACTCTGTTCGCGGTATTCCGCCGTCGGCAGCGACACGAAGTTCCTGCACGCGCCGTCGCCGAACTCGCCCGAAGTCGAACACGTGCTGCGGGAAGCCGCCCCCGACATTGTCATCGCGCGCTGCAAGTCACTGTTGAAAGAGAGCGTCTTCTCGATCGCCACGCGCGGCACGTTTGTCATGCATCCGGGCATCTGTCCGCAGTATCGGAACGCTCACGGATGCTTCTGGGCACTGGCCCGGCGGGACCGTGAAAACGTCGGCATGACGCTGCTCAAGATCGATCGCGGCGTCGACACCGGCCCCGTTCAGGGATACTTCCGCTGCCCGTTCGACGAACACGCCGAGTCGCATCATGTCATTCAACACAAGGTGGTCTTCGACAACCTCGACGCGATCCAAGCCAAACTGCTCGACATCCATCATGGCCGCGTCCAACCGATCGACACACACGGCTTGCCGTCGGGCGAATGGGGCCAGCCGTGGTTGACGGCGTACTGGCGGTATCGGATGCGAAGTCATTTTTGATTTTGGATTTTCGATTTTGGATTTGTTCCTGACTACTGAGAGCGTGTGAATCGTTCAAGTTCAATGGCGGTCCAGCACAAGATGTAGCGTTGGCTTTAGCCGACGCGGTACGACATCTGGCGTGGGTTGAAACCCACGCTACAAAGATTCACAAGCTCTGACTCCTGCCCCCTGACCCCCTGACTCCTCCACCCATGCCGATCAACCTGCTCTATCACGATGTCACGGCCGCCGGTGCCGACGATGCGAGCGGCTTCGCGGGGCCGGCGGCGGCGCGCTACAAGCTGACCCCGGACGAATTCTCCAGGCATCTCGATCGAATCGCCGCCGCGGTGACGGAGCTGCCGCGGACGGTTCCAGCCAACCTGGCCTCGTCGAACCGGCACTGGACGATCACGTTCGACGACGGCGGCGCATCGGCCGCCACGATCATCGCCGACGAATTGGAACGTCGAAACTGGCGGGGCTGGTTCTTCATCGCCACCGACTTCATCGGCGCTCCGTTCTTCTGCACGCGCGATCAACTGCGCGAATTGCATCAACGGGGCCACGTCATCGGCAGTCACTCGTGCAGCCACCCGGAACGGATCTCGAACTGTTCCCGCACTCAACTGCTGGAAGAATGGTCGCGCAGTGTCGATGTGCTGGCCGGCATCGTGGGCGAATCGATCACGACGGCGTCTGTTCCCGGAGGCTTCTATTCCGGCGCGGTCGCGCGCGCCGCGGCACAGGCGGGGATCAAACTGCTGTTCAACTCCGAGCCCACCACCGGCGAATGGGAAGTCGATGGCTGTCGAATCCTGGGGCGATACAACGTCTATCGCGGGATGTCCGCCGCCGATGCCGCATCACTGCTCAGCAGCCCGCTGCGACGCTGGCGACAGTCGGCCTTCTGGTCCGCGAAAAAGGCCGCCAAAACCGTCGCCGGCCCGCTCTACAAAGCGGTCCGCCAGCGTCTGCTCCACCGCGCCTGCGCCGCACAGTGAGCAACTTTGGACTGCGGTGATTCATCACCCCGGTCCTTTCGCTCTTCACACGTCATCAATCGGGTGTGCCTCTCAATTCTGGGTGTCATCGGCCAGTTATCAGTCATCGGATGAACGCGTTGTTCTCGACTCGGAAGAAGTGACGCGAGCGGCAAATGAAAGTTTCCCGCCATACAAGCACGACGCGCAAGCAAGTGTGCCTGACAAGCACGACGCGCAAGCGAGTGTGCCTGAAAACTCACTCGCTTGCGCATCGTGCTTGTATGACGATTCCTGACGCTCGCCCAAGAGCCGCCGCGACTTCGACAGACGCGGACAAACCGCCTTTCGGATTCCACCCAGAATCGTGACGCACACCCGTCACAACTGTTCGCGCCGCCCCACCCTTGCAATCGACGGGTACGACAGGCATCGTTGGGGGCCGCTGACGCGGTACATCCCACGGCGGAGTTGCCCCAGAGGCGAAACAAGCAAAGCAACGTGACCGCCATCTCAACACAGGAACCGACGGATGAAACAGGTCTTGAGCATCGGACAGTGCGGCTTCGATCACGGGTCGATCTCCCAATATCTGCAGGGTGAATTTGATGTGGAAGTGCTCCCGGCCGCCACGGCGGATGAGGCTGTGAGTCAGTTGCGGCAACGACCCTTTGATCTGGTCCTGGTCAACCGACAGTTCGACGCGGATTGCAGCGAAGGGATCGAATTCATCGAGCGACTCAAGGCCGATCCGGAACTGGCCGCGAATCCCGTCATGCTGGTCACGAACTTTCGCGAGTACGCCGAGCAGGCCGTGGCCATCGGCGCCTTGCCCGGATTCGGCAAGGCGGAACTCGGTTCACCGGAACTCGCCTCGCGCCTGCGACCGCATCTTCAGGCAGACTGACCGCGCCATGCTTCACACGGCCGAGGGTGAGTCGTTTAACCGCGTGGGCATCGCCCCGCGCGTGAGTGGCGAATCACGCTCGATGCGCGCGGGGCGATGCCCACGCGGTGAAACGAAAACATCGCACTCATGACCGCGAGCGGTATGGCGAGAGATCACCGCCAACACGAACGGCGAACCGCCAGACATGGCAAGAATCGAACTCAATCTTCTCCCGCTGTCGAAACACCCCGTTTGGGGGAGGGGAGTCCCACTGGCGGTTTTCGCGGAAGCGTCGCGTCGAGCTGCATTGTCTGTCCCAGCTTGATGGTCTTGTTTTCGATCTCACCGCCGGTCGCGAGAAAGAACCCGTCGTTGTCGATCCCCGCGTCGATGTTTGTCACGGGGTTCGCGTCGGCGGTGAACCTGGCCTTGGTGATCGGCTGCCACTGGCCATCCGCAGTCTCCAGCCGGGCTTGGCCGAAGCGGGCGCGGCGCGGCTTGGTGGTCGAGACCTTGTCGCGTTTGAAATCCTCCACAAACGAGTAGCAGCCGTTCAACAGCGTGCCACCCGTCGGGGTGGAAAACGTGACCAGATGCTTCCACTCGTTCTTTTCCGGGTGGAAGAAATAGCCGGAATACTCGCTGCGCTTGTCGACCGCCCTGGCCGTCACCAGGAACCGGTACTTCTGACCGACCTTCCAGTCGTAGTCGAAGAAGGACTGCCCGCCGGTCCCCTCCCCGCCAAACCGGCCGACCCGCACACCGTCTCCCTGGTGGAGCAGCTTCACGCGCTGCTCTTCCTTCACCGATTTCGGATCATCCTGATTGCCGGGATCCCACACCGAGAACAGGATCAGCTTCTTGCCGTTGCCCAGCTCCTGCATCCCGAAGTAGCCCTTGCTCCAGCCGCAGACCATGAAGTACGTGCCGGGCGCGGACTGTTCGATGGTGACTTCGTTGTGGAAGGAGATCCCGGTCGGTGCCGGATAGCCGAGATGAACAGACCGGCAGGCGATCCCCTTCAACTTCTCGTCAGCCCGCGCACAGACTGCGCTTGCCAGCAGCAGGGCCACACCACAGCACAACACGGTTCGGGTCATGGATCGCATCTGTGTCTTGCGTTTGTTCATG
The DNA here is from genome assembly GCA_043732205.1 of Schlesneria sp. GTDB lineage: Bacteria > Planctomycetota > Planctomycetia > Planctomycetales > Planctomycetaceae > Schlesneria. The sequence continues at coordinate 13,679 of JAYTIB010000926.1, forward strand.
GCAGCAGTGAGATGATTTCAATCTTCATGCAGCCGGATGTGCCATGTTTAGCCGCAACGCCACCGGCGTGCGCGCGATCAACGGTTCGCTCACGTCCGCTCCCACGCCGATGGCGTTGGGGCTAAACGTGGAATCACCTCAGCGCCCGGCGATCGGTGCGTAGTGGCGTTCGGGCACCCCGATGTAGTTCGAGGACGGGCGGATGATCTTGTTGTCGCTGACCTGTTCCAAGACGTGGGCACACCAGCCGATGATCCGGCTGGCGGCGAAGACGCAGGTGAACATGTCGCCCGGAATCCCCATGTAATGCTGCAGGCTCGCCGAGTAGAAGTCGACGTTGCAGTTCTTCTTGATCGCCGCCTTGACCGCCTGTTCCATGGCGATCGAGATCTCGTACCACTTCGAATCGCCGGTCTCGATGCCCAGCCGGCGGGAGAGTTCCTTCAGATGCACCGCGCGGGGGTCTTCAACCGTGTAGACCGCGTGGCCGAAGCCCATGAACTTGCCCTTCTTGGCACGGACGGCCTCGACCCACGGAACGACGTTTTCGACGCTGCCGATTTCCATCAGGGTCTTCAGCACTTCAGTGTTGGCACCGCCGTGCAGCGAGCCCTTCAGCGCACCGATCGCTCCAGTGATCGCTGAATAGATGTCCGACAGCGTGGCGGCGATGACGCGTGCGGCAAACGTGCTGGCGTTCAGTCCGTGCTCCGCATGCAGGATCAGGATCAGGTCCATCGCCTTCTCGGCATCGGCCGACGGCACCGTTCCGTTCAGCATGTACATGAAGTTGCCGGCATGGCTGAGATCACCGCGCGGGGCCACCGGTTCCAAGCCGGCGGAGTGCCGGCGGATCGCCGCAACAATCGTCGTCATCTCGGCCGTCAGCCGGATCGACTTCTCGAAGTTGGCGGCCGGCGATTCGTCTTCGGCGAGCGGATCGTAAGCGGCGGACATCGACACGGCGGAGCGGAGCGCGGTCATCGGCGGCGTGTTCCGCGGCAGCGAGCGCAGGAAGTCCAGCACCTGGGGCTCGACCTCGCGATGGTGGACGAGTTGCCTGTTGAAGTCGGCGAGTTGCGCGCGGTTGGGGAGTTCACCCTGAAACAGCAGGTACGCCGTTTCTTCGAACGTCGAAGCCGTCGCCAGTTCGTGGATGTTGTAGCCGCGGTAGATGAGCTTGCCGAGATCCCCGTCGACGTCGCAGATGGTGGTGTCGGCCGCGACGACTCCCTTCAGCCCCCGCGCCGCGATCTTGTCGGCGGAATGATCTTTGTCGGGATCTGGAGCGACGGTAGCGGTCATGGGCTGATTCTCGCTCTTGAGGACGGCACCAGCGGACATGATCAGTTACTCGCTTTGAAAAAAGAGGGGGGATCGATTGTGGGAGGCAAGGCGGGACATCGATTCCCCGGATCGGGAGCGTCCGAGTTCGGGAGACGGCGGCGGGAGTCAAACCTGCTGCGATGTCGGGGCGGAAGTATAACCGTGCGCGGACGGCGAGTTCAAACGAGGCCGAGCGCGTCGGTGACATGTTCTGGCAGCCTGTTGAAGAACGTGGCTTGGACGCCTCGTCCGGGCGGCTGCCAAGTGGAGACGCACGGACGAGGCGTCCGTGCTACGGGTTTTTCAATAGGCTGCCTGACGTGTCCCACGGTCAAAGGGGCACGGGATATTTTTTTCAGTTTTTTCGGCAGACGGAAAAAAACGACAGCGCGCCGCTCCCGGTTTTGTTAGCATCTGCACCCTCGCGGAACCCGCAAACGGTTTCGCGACGTCGCAGAGAGAGAAAGGATGCTGTCAATGCGAACCCCTGCTGAGTTGTACAACACCGTGTACCGTTGCCAGCGACAATTGTTCGCCGCGCTCATCGTTGAGCAGCGACACCAACGATCAACGCTCACCCCGGCCGTGGGGTTGGAGCGGCTCAGGCAACACGGGGGATCTTCGGGACTCGGCGTGCCGCCTCGTTGAGGCACCAGCATCCGGTTCCGTGGCAGCACACTTTTTAGTTTCTCGTGTCGAATGACAGCGGCCGTCCCGCAACGGCCGTCACACAAGGACGTGGTTTTCTTCACAGGAGGTTGGACCCAAATGCATCGCTTTAATCCGGGACTCGCCGCGCTATTGGACGCCGCACGAATCAAGGGCTGCGCCACATTTCAGCAAGTGAACAAGTACCTGCCGGACGAGGGGGGGGAGCCGGAAATGGTTCCCGAACTGATCGCCGCCCTGGAGGATGCCGGACTGGACGTCATCGACGAACCCAGCCCGGAGGAACAGCAGCGACTGGATTCGCCGCCCGAAGCGATGATCGAGCCGGAAGCGGCATCGTCATCGCGCGATCCGATTCGCATGTACCTCAGCCAGATGGGACACATCCCCCTGCTGTCCCGCGAAAAGGAAATCTTCCTCGCCAAGCAAATCGAACTCGTCAGGAAATGGTTCCGTCGGAAGATGATGGAATCGGACTTTGCGCTGGGCCTGGCCATCGAAACCATCAAGAAGGTGGTCGCGGGGGAATTGCCGTTCGAACGAACCCTGCGCACCAGCGAAACCGAAAGCCTGCGCAAGGAACAGATCCAGGGCCGGATTCCCGTCAACCTTCCCACCATCGATCGACTGATGGGTGAGAACCGCGAAGACTGGGAACTGCTGAAGACCGAGAAGGACGCCGCCGAACGCGCGGTGATCAAACAGCGGATGACCCGTCGCCGGCGAAAACTGTGCTGGCTCGTCGAAGAGCTCAGCGTCCGCACGCAGCGCCTGCAGCCGATCATGCGCCGCATGGAACAGGTCGCCCGGCGGATGCGCGAGTTGCAGACCCAGATCAAGACGCTCGCCGAACGACGTACCCAGGCCGCCGCGAACGAATCCGAAATCCTGAAGCGCGAACTGCGCGATCTGGTGGAAATGACGCTGGAAACCCCCGAGGAATTCCTCGACCGGATGCGCCGGGTCATGGCGAAGTTTGACGCTTGGACCACCGCCAAGCAGCATCTGTCTGGAGGCAACCTGCGGCTGGTCGTCTCCATCGCCAAGAAGTATCGCAACCGCGGTCTCAGCTTTCTGGACCTCATCCAGGAAGGCAACGCCGGGTTGATGCGCGGCGTCGAAAAGTACGAATACCGCCGCGGCTACAAGTTCTCGACCTACGCCACCTGGTGGATTCGCCAGGCGATCACCCGCGCCGTCGCGGATCATGCCCGCACGATCCGCATCCCGGTCCACATGTTCCAGTGCATCTCGATGTTGAAGGCCAAGAGCGAACAGATCCGGCAGGAGACCGGCCGCGATCCCAGCATGGAAGTCCTGGCCGAAGCGGTCGGCATGTCGCTCGAAGAAACCGAACGGATCATGAAGACCTGGAAGCACCCGGTCAGCCTCGACACGCCCGTCGGCGAGAGCGAGGACGCCAGCTTCGGTGACTTCCTGGAAGACGACAACGAATCGAGTCCATCGGAAACCGCGACGCAGGAAATGCTGCGTGACAAGATCGAAGTCGTGCTCCGCAGCCTGACCTACCGCGAGCGCGAGATCATCCGCCTGCGTTACGGGCTGGGCGACGGCTACAGCTACACGCTCGAAGAAACCGGGCGCATCTTCAAGGTGACCCGTGAGCGGATTCGCCAGATCGAATCCAAGGCGCTTCGCAAGCTGCAGCATCACACCCGCGCCGATCATCTGAAGGGCTTCGTCGACGAACTGAGTCCGACTGCGGTCGCCGCACAGGTCGCAAGTGGTGTGGTCGCTGAATCGGCAGTGGACGACGTGGCCGAAGTCCTGGCTGCGGCGGGTTGAGACGACGCCTTCACAGAGTTTCATCAAGTCAATGTTTCATCAAGTCAATGCCCCGCCCGATCCTTCAAGGGACGGGCGGGGCGTTTTCGTTAGTCGAATTTATACTGTTCTCGGGCATGAATGAGATGTTTTCGTTTAACCGCGTGGCACTACGAACAGCATGTTTCCCGCAGACACGGACATTCTCGATGTGACACCGCGGATTCGCATCCCGTGCGGCGAATTCGCATGGGGTGTCGCGCGCAGTTCCGGGCCCGGCGGTCAGAACGTCAACAAGGTTAACTCGAAGGTCATGCTGCGCTGGCCGTTGCTGACATCCGAGGGACTCCCCGCCGACGTTTGCGACCGGTTCGTCGCCGCGTACAAGCGGCGGATGACGACCGAAGGGGAACTGGTCCTCAGCAGCGAGCGGTTTCGGGATCAGCTCAAGAATGTCAACGATTGCCTGGAGAAGCTGCGCGAGTTGCTGTTGTCCGTGGCGGTGGCTCCGAAGCCGCGCCGCGTGTCCAAGCCGTCCAAAGCCTCCAAGCGCCGCCGCGTCGAAGACAAGCGGCAACGGACCGAAGTGAAACAGCGCCGCCAGCCCCCGCCCGCCGATGACCGGTAGGCCGGGTGCCCGTTGGCACTGACTTTAGCAACCCGACGAGCGTGTGGCTTTTTCGCCCCCGGGCTTGCCGCTTGGAGTGCATCTTCGCTTCTGACATTCGCTGTCTCCTTCAATTCGCTGTCGCCTCTTCGTCCTGACGGAGAGATCGACAGCGAATTGAGGGAGACAGCGAATGGGATGCGAGGGCGAGAGGGGCCATTCACCGCAATTCCCTCGTTGACACTTCGGGTGACTCGGCCAAACTCAGTGACATTGGGCCGAGTGCCATCGGTGGTGATCGGCACGTTGCGATGAACGCGGATCGGCTCGCCTGCAATTCCGTGATCTGACGGCTATACTCCGCCGTCCTTGGCCCGTCCCGCCGCACGTCGCGGGTGGGTGGTGTCGATCTGGTGGAAGGGATTTCGCATGTTTGTTTGGGCGGCGTTTGTGCTGCTGGTGTTGTTCATCCTGGCCTTCGATCTCGGGGTCTTCAGCCGTGAATCGAAGGCGTTGAGCGCCCGCGCGGCACTGATCCGGACCGCGGTTTACTTTGCCCTGGCAATGCTGTTCACGGTGTTCGTGTACTTCGCCTATGAAAACCACTGGGGTGGCTTGGGCATTTATCCCGGCCCGGAAACGGAAGCGGGGCACGTCCTCAAACCGGGAGCGCACCCCGCCTCGAACTTGCCGCACAACGGCTGGGAGGCGGCCGCCCAATTCTTCATGGGCTACATCCTGGAACAGTCGCTGAGCATCGACAACATCTTTGTGATCGCGCTGATCCTCAGTTATTTCCAGGTGCCGGCGGCTTATCAACACCGGGTGCTGCTGTGGGGCATTCTGGGCGCGCTGGTGATGCGCGGAATCATGATCGCTCTCGGGATCGCCCTGATCGAACGCTTCGCGTTCATGATGTATTTCTTCGGAGCCCTGCTGTTGTTCACGGCCTTCAAGATGCTGTTCGCCGGTGAGGGGGAGGCGGACTTTGAAAAGAGCCGCATGGTCCGGCTGGCCCGGCGATTCTTTCGATTGCATCCCAGCTTCGTGCAGGATCACTTCTTCACGCGGATCGACGGCAAGCTGGCGATGACCCCGATGTTCCTGGCGTTGGTGATCGTCGAGACGACGGACTTGGTGTTCGCCGTGGATTCGATTCCCGCCGTGATCGGACTGACGCAGGATTCATTCCTCGTCTTCACCTCGAACGTGTTTGCGATCCTGGGACTGCGCAGCCTGTACTTCGCGCTGGCGGACCTGTTGGGCCGGTTCCACTATCTGAAATACTCACTGGTGGCCATCCTGGCGTTCGTCGGTGTCAAGATGCTGGTCCACGACTTTCTGCCCCACGGTCAGACGGGCCTGATCACGCTGCT
>JAYTIB010000927.1:0-19415 GCA_043732205.1 Schlesneria sp.
AGCGACGGGACTACAGTAGTCCCGTCGCTCCGCCGACGGGACGGCTTGAAAATCCGTCCCCACGGAATCACAAACCGCCCGACGCGGGGAGTCAGGCTATCGGAAGCGAATGACTTCGGACAGCGTCTGGCAAGTCGGCACGAACCGGTTGTTCGCCGGAACCGCCCGATGGTTGCAATCGTCGGGACCGACCTCTACAACGACGGGCGACCGTGCCCACTTTCTGACCGTGGAGATTCTGATGGCCCTCGTCAACGCCAACTACCTGAAACTGAAAGCCGGATATCTGTTCCCCGAGATCGGCCGGCGCGTCTCGAAGTTCGCCGCGGAGAATCCGACCGCGAAGATCATCCGCATGGGGATTGGCGACGTCACCGAACCGTTGCCCGTGGCCTGCATCGACGCCATGCATAAGGCGGTCGATGAAATGGGGAATCGCGACACGTTTCGCGGTTACGGTCCGGAGCAGGGCTTTGATTTCCTGAGAAACGCCATCGCCACGAATGACTTTCAAAGCCGCGGCGCGAACGTCGCGGCGGATGAAATCTTCGTGTCAGACGGCTCGAAGTGCGACACGGGAAACATCCTCGACATCTTTGGTGCGGCGAACGTTGTCGCGGTCACAGATCCCGTCTATCCGGTCTATGTCGACACCAACGTGATGGCCGGACGAACCGGGGCCGCTGATGACTCGGGCCGTTACGCGGGTCTGGTCTATCTGCCGGTCACCGCCGAGAACAACTTCACACCGGACTTGCCGCAGGGCCGGGTGGACCTGCTGTACCTGTGCTATCCCAACAACCCGACAGGGACGGTTGCATCGCGTGAGACGCTGAAGAAGTTCGTCGACTACGCCAGGGCGAATGACACGATCATCTTCTTCGATGCCGCGTATGAGGCGTACATCACCGATGCATCGATCCCGCATTCGATCTACGAGATCGACGGGGCGCGCGATGTCGCCATCGAGTTCCGCAGCTTCAGCAAGACGGCCGGATTCACGGGAACACGCTGTGCCTTCACCGTGGTTCCGAAGGGGCTGAAGGCGAAGACACCGGCGGGCGAGTCCGTCGAGCTGCACGCGCTGTGGAACCGGCGTCACACCACGAAGTTCAACGGCGTCAGCTATGTCGTGCAGCGGGGCGCCGAAGCGGTGTACAGCCCCGCCGGCCGACAGCAGGTCCGCGCGCTGATCGAGTTCTACCTGCAAAACGCGACGATCCTCTGCCAGGGGCTGCGCGATGCGGGGCAGACGGTTTACGGCGGCACCAACGCCCCGTATGTCTGGTTGAAGACACCGGGCGGCATGACCAGTTGGCAGTTCTTCGATCATCTGCTGTCGCAGGCCAACGTCGTCGGAACGCCGGGCAGCGGCTTCGGTGCCAGCGGTGAGGGCTACTTCCGCCTGAGCGCCTTCAACAGCCGGGCGAACGTCGAAGAAGCGGTCGCCCGGATCAAGCAGTTGCTCAAGTGACATCGAATCGGCTTGTCTTGTAGGACGGATTTTCAATCCGTCCCCCTCACCTCTGCCTCTTCATCAAGGATCTATCATGCGGCTCGCAAAACTGAAGCTGGCGGACTGTTCCATCCGCGTGGCCGTGGTCGAGGATGACGGCCGGTTGCGCGTGCTCGACATGCAGCAGGTCGAGAACGTCCACAGCCTGATGGACCTGCTGCATTCGCCGGATCCGATCGGCCTGACCAAGTTCCTGGTCGACTCGAAAGCGCCGGCGCTCGATCCCAAGCTGGTGACGATCCTGGCACCGATCGACCGGCAGGAGGTGTGGGCGGCGGGGGTGACGTACAAGCGCAGTCAAGTCGCGCGGATGGAAGAGTCGAAGGCCGGGGCGTCCCACTACGACAAGGTCTACACCGCGCCGCGGCCGGAGATCTTCTTCAAGGCGACTCCCAACCGGGTCTCGGGGCCGGGTCAGCCTTTGCGGGTCCGTGCCGACAGCAAGTGGTCGGTGCCGGAACCGGAACTGGCGCTGGTTGTGTCACCGGTCGGCAAGCTGGTCGGGTTCACGGTCGGCAACGACATGTCGGCCCGCGACATCGAAGGGGAGAATCCGCTCTACCTGCCACAGGCCAAGCTCTACAACCAATGCTGCGGACTCGGCCCGTACGTCTGGATTCCCGAGCACGACATCAACCGCACTGCCACGAAGATTCACCTGACCATCGAGCGCGGTGGCGCGGCGGTGTTCACCGGTGAAACCAATCTGAACCAGATGAAGCGCGGCTTTGAAGAACTGATCGGCTGGCTGATCCGCGAGAATGACCTGGTCACCGGCGCGTTCCTGCTGACCGGCACCGGTGTCGTCCCGCCCGACAACTTCACGCTGGAAGACGGGGATTCGGTCAGCATCGAAATCACCGGCATCGGCACGCTCACCAACCCGATCGTCAAAGCCAAGGCACACTGAACCTCAATCCAGCGACCCCACCGAGCTTGTCTCATTGGTCTCGACACAACTCGACGATCGAGCCCCTGTTGGATGCTTGTCCCGTGGAGTGCGTCTCCGCTTCTGACATTCGCTGTCTCCCTCAATTCGCTGTCGCTTCTTCGTCCTGACAGAGAGATCGACAGCGAATTTAGGGAGGCAGCGAATGGGACGCGTGCGGAAATCGGCCTGACCACGGGTTGCATTCGCACATGGCCTGGAATCGCACGCGGCCCAAAAGTTGTGTCGATACGAATGAGGCAAGCTCGGTGGGGATTGGGAACATCGCGTGATTGATGACCAAACTTGTTCGAGGACCAAATGTTCACCGGCTTGATTGAAGGACTGGGCAGGGTTGAAGCTCTTCAGGCCGAGGCGGCCGGACTGCGGCTGGTGATCGCGCCACCGGCTCCCATGCTGGGTGGCGAAGAAGCGGACCGGTGCGGGTTGGGCGACAGCGTCGCGATCAACGGTTGCTGCCTGACGGTGATCGAGATCAGGCACGACTGCTGGTCGTTTCAGGCCGGGACCGAAACGCTGTCGAAGACGAATCTCGGCCGCCTCGTTGTGGGCGATGCCGTGAATCTCGAACGGTCGCTGCCGGTGAATGGCCGCCTCGGCGGACACTTCGTCCAGGGGCATGTCGACGGTGTCGGACAGGTGGACGCGATCGACCGCGAGGGGGAATGGGTCGCCATGTGGTTTCGCGTCCCCGAGACTCTCGCCCAGTTGATGGTTCCGAAAGGTTCGGTGGCGGTCGACGGCATCAGCCTGACGGTCGTGAATGTCGAACGCGACCGCTTCAGCGTGGCCCTCATTCCGCACACGCTGGGCGTCACGACGCTGGGTGTCCGCGTCGTCGGTGATCCGGTGAACATCGAGACCGACATCCTGGGCAAGTACGCCCAGAAATTCCTGGCGGGCAGATAGCCGAAACGTACCGTAGTGCCGTCGCTCCGCCGACGGCACCGATACACCGACCGACACGCGCGCGTTCGAAGTCGGTCGACTCGCGCGTTGGCATGCGCGTCCCGTCGGCGGAGCGACGGGACTACAGTAGGCGTTTGCAATCGCTGGAAAGGCCCTCCTACAATGGCCCCGCTCCGGCTGGTCACCTCTCTTCGATCGGGTCACAGACATGGGTGCGTTCGACTTTGATGATCGTCCCGTTCCGGTCCGCAAAGCGGCCAAGTCGGGGATGAGTCCCGCGGTCATCGTCGGGGGCGTGATCGGCATCGCGGGTCTCGCCGTCGGGGCGATGTGGTTCATGAGCGGCAAGCCGGCCCGACTGAGGCTCGATCCCGTCGAGGACCAGACGGTCAACGAGGACGCCACCGTCTCTGTCACGTTGAAGTCGCAGGCCGAGGGATTGCAGCCGGGCGAATGGACGTACGGCATGATCTCGGGTCCGCCCGGAGCCAGGGTGGATGCGAAAGCCGGAGTCTTCACCTGGAAGCCGAGCGAGGAGCACGGCCCCGGCGAACATCAAGTGACCGTGGCCGTCCAAGCCAAGGGGACGAAGCCCGCGCACGACAAGAAGTCGTTCACGATCACGGTCAACGAAGTCAATCAGCCACCGGTCATCACGGACATCCCCGCACAACAGGGGACGGCGGGCGGAACGGTGCGGGTGGCGATCAAGGCCAAGGATGCGGACAAGCCGGCTCAGGTGCTGGTGTACCGGCTGAAGAGTGGTCCCGAGGGGGCGAAGGTCGACGCCGCGTCCGGCGTGTTCACGTGGACGGTTCCGGCCTCCGGCACGACTGCGGAACAGTCCGTCGAAATCACCGTGGCAGACGCCGAGACGGGCGGCGCGGAGTCGTCCGCGAAGTTCACGATCCAGATCGCACCGCCGGCTTCGCCCCTGTTGCGATTGGTGGCCTCGCTGCAGGGGGCGGGTTTGACGGTCGAGAAGACCGTGGGAGAAGCCCCGCCGGGATTCACCGGCACCGCCGCGCACTTCGCCATTGGCGACGAGTATCTGGCCGTGCTGGAGTATGAATCCGCCGAGTCGGCGCGCGAGGACGCCCAGGGGGTGACGGATGCCGGTCAGATGCTGTTCGGCGAACCGGCGGCTTGGAAAGCGAAGACCAGTCTGTTCCGCAACGAGACGCTGATCGCGATCTACGGCGGCACGTCTCCGCAGGTTGTGAAGTCGCTGAACACATCGCTGGGCGCGCCGTTCGTCGTGGCGGAAGCGAGCAAGATGACACCCAAGCCCGAGAAGCCTGTCGAACCGACGATCGCCGAAAAACTGGTCGTCGCGCTGGTCAACCTGCACGAGAAACAGAACCTGACCGGCAGGAAGGACTATCCCGGCGTGCGCAAGCTGTTCGCCGAGTTCTTCGAAAAGCAGAACGAACTGCTGCTGACCAAGCTGGGTGAAGGGGACGGTGCCGAGTTCAAGAAGTGGCTCGACGAGCACGTTGACTTCAAGGAAGAGTTCCTGATCGCCGTCGCCCCCGAGGACGATCTGGCCGCCGCGTGGAAGATCCTGCAAGCACTGCATCAGAAGTTTCCCACCAAGCTGAACGACTACGGTCAACTCGCCATCGCCATCGCGCTGACGTGGGATAACGAGCGGAACGTCGATCACTACGACGACCATCAGCGCCGCACGCATTCCAACATGCCCAGTGGGATGCTCGGTGCCGTCGAGAACTTCGAGTACTTCGTCGACGCGGCGGGAATCATGCAGGGCCGGGCTCAGTTCCTGCCGTGGGAATTCCTCGTCTATATGGTCAATCACAAGACGCCGCGGCCCGAGCGCGAGTGGGCAGCGGCGAACTATGTCGTCAAGCGGACCATGTATGGCAAGTGTTATGCGGATGTTCCCTACGACAACGAGATGCTGAAAACGTCCAGCAAGACCTGCAAGCTGGAAGGCAAGGATTACTCGCTCCCCAACATCCGCCAGTTCGGCGGGGTCTGCGCGATGCAGGCCGACTTCGCCTCGCGCGTCGGCAAGAGCATCGGTGTTCCGGCCGAGTACGTGGCAGGCGAATCGGCCGGCGGCGAATTGCATGCGTGGGTGATGTGGGTGGAGGTCAAACAGGTCTCGCGGACCTCGATTTCATTCACGCTGGAATCACATGGGCGATACCGCGGCGACAAGTACTACGTCGGCACGCTGCGAGATCCGCAGACGGGGAAGGGAACCACCGATCGCGAACTCGAGTTGCGGTTGCAGGGGGTGGGACTCAGCCCGGTGGCGTTCCATCAGGCGAAACTCGTGATGCAGGCGTACCCGCAGTTGCGGGACAAACTCGAATGGAAGCCGGCGCAGGAGATCGCGTTTCTCAACGACGTGATCGAACTCTGTCCCGGCAACGAAGCCGCGTGGCAGCAGGTCGCGCTGCTCGCGCGGGAGGGTCGGATCGCCAGCGACAGCAACCGCCAGATGACCGCCATGTTCGACAAGCTGTTCCGCACGTTCGCGGGCTTTCCCGACTTCACGTGGAAGGTCTTCGACGACCTGGTGCAGTATCAGAAGAACACCAAGCAGCGGAACAAGTACTACGAGCGGCTGGTCCAGATGTACGAGGTGGGGGGCCGCCCGGATCTGGCGTGCGAAGCCCGGCTGATGCTGAGCAACTACCTGTTAGAAGAGGGGCACACCAAGGAGGTGATCGACGGGCTGGCGTTCACGATCAAGAAGTTTCCCGACGAGGGCCGCTACGTCCCGAAGCTGCTCGACAAACTCGAACAGGTCTGTCTCGGTGTGAAGGGGGCCGACCAGCAGTTGCTGCGGTTCTACCAAGAGTTCATCCCGATGATCCCGCCGAAGCGGGGCAACGACCCCAGTCCGTACTGCATGCGGATGCTCGAACGGGCCATCGAGAAGTTCACCGCCGCGGGTCAGGCGCAACAGGCCCAAGTCTTCGCCGTGCAACTCGCCAAGCTGAAAGCCTCCGAGTAGCGGTCGTCCTCCGGTCCCCTCGCCCCCGTCTTCGGGGGAGAGGGTTAGGGTGAGGGGGCCGAATGGTCGAGCGACGTCGAAGCAAGCGAACGAAGCATCGAGTCATGCGGCTCCGTGTTTCCGGTGTCTGGTCCGCTGGTGAGAATCCCCCCTCACCCTAGCCCTCTCCCCCCTAAGACGGGCGGGAGAGGGGACAAGAAACGACGGCCGAAACTCACCACTTTTCCTGCGGGCGGAGGAACTCGATGGTGAGCGGGTACTTCCAGGCTTCACCGTCGTTGGCCTTGGCGGCGGCGATGATCGGAAACACCAGGCTGCAGACCAGCAACGCGATGAGCATCGGAATCCCGATGACGATGAGGCACAGGATGCCGCTGACCACCGCGTAGATGATCGATGAGATGATCCAGTTGGTCGCGTTCCGGCCGTGTGCATCCAGACCGGGCAGTTCGTCCTTCTTGATTTGCCAGATCAGGATCGGGGCGACCAGTCCGACGAACGGCACCGCGTAGCCCAACAGCATCGACAGGTGCAGCAGCGCCGCACAACTGCGTGTCTTGCGATCCTCGTCCTCGGCAGTCAGCGGCCCGGACTGCGATGCGAACAGCCCTGGATTTCCCGCGGACGGATTCAACACCCGCGCCTTGGCCGCGGCGAACTCGGCGTCATCGATCGCCCCGGAATCGCGAAGCTGCTGCAGTTTTTGGAGTTCGTCTGCCACGCTCATGGGTCTGACCTTTCTGTGATTGCGTTGCCGTTGGAGGAATCATACCGAAGCGTCAGGGAGCCCGCGCGATCGCCTTCCTGAATCTGAAACATCTGTAGGGTGGGACCAGCGGCGCTTCGCCGCGCCGGCCCACCATCATGAAATCGCCGGTCATGATGGTGGGCCGGCGCTCGAAGCGAGCTTGTCCCACCCTACGTTGAAAAAGGCAATAGCCCTGGTCACGGAGCAATCTTCAGCAGATACGCAAAGTGCGGCCCGCCGGTGTCGTTGGCGTCTTGCAGGCTGAGGAAATACGAACCCGACTTGCCGAGCACGACTTCCAGGCGCGGATCGCGGCCATCGCTGTCGTCGTTGCCGGCGATGACCTGTCCCGCGCTGTCGTACAACGTGAGCACCGGATCGAGCGGCGAGCCCGCCTGTGATGCCAGCACGCTGATCACCAGCTTCTGTCCCGCCAGCCCTTTGATCTCAAACACATCGACGTTGCGGGCATCGCCGATCGTGCCGACGACGGTCTTGCCGACGGCGACTAACTGCGCCGTCTTGAATCCGTCGTTGGGTTCCTTGTCTTCGATCAGATCGTCGGACTTGGCGACCGTGATCTCATAAGGAACGCTGGTTCCTCCGGCCGAGACGGCGACCAGCGACAACCGTCCCGGCGGTGTTTCAGCGGGCAGAGTCAACTTCGCCTCGGCCTGGGTGTCGCCAATCCGCTTGGCTTCGTAGTTCGGCGGGACTGTCGCCTTGCCCTTGGAGATGATCTCGACCTTGATCTCTGTCACGCCGATCTTCAACTCGGTGATGTCGTCGAGGAACAGGCCGCGCAGCGTGAGCTTGACCGGCGCTCCCGCCGTGACTGCCAGTGGTGATGTCACGATGATCCGGGGCTGCTTGTCAGGCTTGGCTTCCTGAGCCAGACACGCCGACGCAACGATCGACAGAACCACGGTTGAAACCAGAACCGAGACACTTCGCATGGAGATCTTCTTCCGTCGGACGTTGCCGAGAACTGTTTTTTGCGGCACCGCTTGATGTTTGCGCTTGTAGACAAAGTTACCCGCAGCGTAAGCGAGGGCGAACGCGACACGAAACGCGGAATTCATCGTCTGTCGGAGCGCCCGCCCTCGCTTACGCTTCGGGTTACTTCGCGTAATGCTCAGTCTGTGCCCCAATGATTGTCCGTCCGAACGCGGCGGCCACGACACGATCAATTCCTCGTGACGACTGGCAAGCACGATGCAACGTACATGACTATCCTATGGCGGTCAAAGGAGTCGCTTCCAAGTTTCGGGTTGAACAAGGGGTCTTTACTCCGAAGGAGTTGCGTCTCATAGCCCAGGGTTGCCCGCGCATGCGGGCTACCCTGGGAAAAAGGATCCGTTGGCCACCTACCCTGAAAGGGTTGCGTCATTTGAGAAACACCGATGACGGAACCCCGTTGGGGTACGCAAGTCGGTTGAACCGTTCCCCAGGGTAGCTCGCTTCGCTCGCAACCCTGGGCTATGAGACGCAACTCCTTCGGAGTAAAGGCAAGTCGGAATTCACCAAACTTGGAGCTACGGAAAGTCGCTTCTGATCGAAAGGGACAACGAGCGTGGACAGGCTGCGTCTGGAAATTGAACCGCTGATCCGCAGCGCGGAGAAACTTCGCGAGGAGATTGTGCGAACGCTGCCCGCTCACCAGGGCTTGGCGAACCTGGCCGGGGGTGTCGCGAAGGCCGCGCGCGAGGCGGGGACGGTGTCGCGGCAATTGCAGCGCCCGCTGGGATGGCACCGGCTGCCGGTGCTCTTCCTGGCCATCGCACTCGTCCTGTTCTTGGGGTGGATGTATTTTCACTTTTTCAGTGTCACGAAGTTGACGATCGCGCTGCCCGATCGCGATGCGCAAGAGTTGCGAACCAAAGTCTCGCGCGAACACCGGTTGCTGTTTCGACCGGTCGTCGTCCGCGGATCGCGCGAAGCGGCCGAATTGGTGGCGGGCGGCCGGGTCGACCTCGCGTTCGTCCAGGGCGGGCTGCCGGTGCCGCCCGATCTGCCGCGGCTGGAGACGCAGCAGCCTGAGACCGTGTTGTGGTTCGTGCGAAACGAAATCGCGGATGCCGGCGGCGTCCGGCGCATCCTGACATCGCTGTCGGGGGAGGGGAGCCACACGGTTGCCCAAGCCTTCACGAAGGCTTGGAAGATCGACGCGCGGGTGGAATACGTCCACGACTGGAAGCGGTTGTACGACGACGATCAATACGTCATCCCCGACGACATCGACGCGGCGTTCGTGGTGAAGGATCCGTCCGATGACCGGACGCTGAAGGCGAGCGAGCGGTTGGCGGAGGCTGGCTTCCGGTTGGTGTCGCCCGACTTGGGAGCCCGCGCGGCTCAACTGGATTTCCTGACCCCCACCGTGGTCCCGGCCGGATATCTGCGCAGCATCCCGGCGTTTCCCGCCGAGCCGGTCGCCACGTACCACGTCGCCACGTATCTCGTGGCACGTGTGAATCTGACGCCGCGCTTGCTGGCCGTCGCCGCACACTTGATCGATGGCCGCCCCCCTTCGATCACGAACAGCAGGTTCGACGCGACGATCGAAGAGACGAGCGAAATCTTTCAGGGTGTGGATGCGCTGATGGGGATTCTCATCAACATCGTGCTGGCATTCCTCGCGCTGCTCGGAATCGAAATGATGGCGTACCGCAAGCGGTTCCACGAACTCAACTCGCTCGTCAGCCTGATCAGCATGCACCAGAGTTCGAAGGACGTGCTGGGACTGACCGACCCGAAACGCCGGCGCGACAACCTGCTCTATCTGAGCCTCTGCAGCGACCTGTTGGGGCTGGTCAGTTCCATCAGCGGCTACTACACGCAGGAGAATTCGTCGCTGCTGTTCAACAACCTCCCTGAGATCATCCACCAACGGTGCGACGGTCTGAAGATCAACATCCAACTCAAGATCCTGCATGCGATCATTGAGGAGCCGCCGCTGGTGGCGGTGGAGGGGAGTAGTGGGTAGTGGATGGTGGGTAGTGGATGGGGAAGGAGAAGCAAGTAGGGTGCGTGAAGTCTTCGGAACGCACCGATTGGAGATCGGCTGTTCCGAAGGCGGTGCGTTTCGAAGACTTCACGCACCCTACGGCCTCATCACTTCTTCACCGTCAGCCAGATGTGCGGCGTGTCCGTTTGGAAGGCTTTCAGGGACGCGGTCGCCGACTTTTCGAGTGACGAAGAAACGCCCGGTCGTCCCAAGATGTGGATCGGGCCGGAGGATGCGGCCTGGCCGTCGGACTTGAGTTTCAGCTTGACGGTCTTCGCGCTGTCCCCCTTTGATTCCGACATCGCGGGATCGGCGGTGACGCCTGTGGGAAGCCCGGTGATTTGGATGCGGATCTCTTCGGCGAAGCCTGACGTGCGGGTGATCGTGACGGAGACTTCCAGTTCATTGCCGGCCAGCAGCGCGAAGGCATCTGTTGCGACGGAGAGTGAAAAATCGGGCTGCGGTTCGGTGATCGACATCAGGTATGCGAATCGCTCGCCGTGAAGCAGGAAGCGGTCCGTCACCGTCGCCCGATAGTCGCCGTCGGCCGGCGCGGTGAACTCGATGTCGGGATCGGCCGATTGTTTGCCGTCGTCGTCCGCCTCACGCAGAACCTTGCCGGTCGAATCGTACAGGCGCAAGACCGGATCGAGCGGTGAACCGGCGTCGCGCGCGATGATCTCGAACCGCAGCCGCTGTCCCTTCTTCGCGGTGAATTGATAGGCATCGACATCGCGCGGTTGATCGATCTGCCCTGTCACGCTGACGGGCAGAGTGAGAACTTGTGGCTTCGACAAATCGTTGGGCTCTTGTTCGACCACTGAAACGTGCGGTTGGACGAGGACTGTCGCGGGCAACCGATGGGCCCATCCTTCCAGTGGCCACTCGTAACGTCGCGCCATGGCCGACACCGGTGGCGCGATGTCGATTTCAACATCGGGCAGGTTCCAGCCGTGCAGCCTCACCTTCTGCGGCAGTCCCGCTTGAACGGCCGCAGGCAGTATGTGATCGACGAAGGGACCGGTCGTCACCGTCAACCGGTAGACGCAGGCCGGGCTGCCGAACAACCGGATGCTGCTGTCCGGCGTCATGGGAAAGGCCCAGGTGCGCAGCACATAGATCCCGTCGGCGGGGGCGGTGAAGGCCAACTGCGGATCGAAGCCCTGGTCGTCCTC
Source organism: Schlesneria sp. (assembly GCA_043732205.1). Lineage (GTDB taxonomy): Bacteria > Planctomycetota > Planctomycetia > Planctomycetales > Planctomycetaceae > Schlesneria. Next base: position 11,291 of record JAYTIB010000927.1, read on the forward strand.
GTTCTGCTCGAGCACGAATCCATTCGGCCCGAGAATCTGCAGCACGGCGTCCTGCGGAGAACCGAGTATCCGGTTGGCCATCAGCGAGGCGACCAGCACCTGTCCCTTGCGCAATGGCACCGCGAACGAATCCGCATCGCCGCTCTTGCCGTGCTGGCCGTTTACCACGACGGGAAGTTCCAGAGGTTGGGCCTTTTCCACATCATCGTTGGGTTCGACTTCGTTGATCTCGATGCATGTTCCAATGACGAAGGGTCGCAGCGCCGAGGCCCCGTCGTCGTTGAAGAACCGCAGCCAGCAGACACCCGGTTCCACCTGCGGAGCGACATGGACTGTGATCGGTCCGGGCTTCTCCGGCAGCGTCACGGTGACACCCGGTTGTGAGCACCAGACGTGTCCGACTCCGTCACCCGGCTTGCCCTGGATCGTGACACTGGCGGACATTCCACATCGGGCACCCGCGGGGAACAGCGACGTGACGTCCGGCGGTGCCGCACCCGCGCCGTTGGCAAGCGTCAGCAGCAATCCCAGTCCGCCGACGATCCCCGCCGCTGAGGATAAATACAAACCACAGATTTCACGGATTTCACAGATGACACGGATGAAGAGAGATGAGGGGGCCGAGGGGAGTGAGCTTGGTCTTCGTCTGATCTGTGTCATCTGTGAAATCCATACTACGAACAATTTGTTTCTTCGCGCGGCGCGACGGTTTTCAGAAGTGGGTCGTTCTGACACCCGGCCCCCTCACCCTAATGATCGGCGCATCAATTACTGTCGTCTTTCGCTCCGCGAAAGAACGTCCTTTCGCGGAGCGAAAGGCGACAATGCGACAGTTGTTTCTGCGCCGATCCTAACCCTCTCCCCCGAAGACGGGGAAGAGGGGACAAGGAGCCACGACACATCGCTGATTCACTCCTGGTCTTATCTGTGCCCATCCGTGAAATCTGTGGTCAACCTTCTCCAATTGGGTTGCGGGTGATTCGCGTCGGGAAATCTGTGGTTCCGCATCTGACTCATTGGCTGCCATCGCAGGCCACGTCGTTTAACCCGGAGCCAACGGCGACGGGGTCAGCCGCCATACTCACTTCGTGATTGTGTCCCCACCGCCCGTCATCATCTCCACCTTCCGCCACGGCCAGCGCGGCGGTGCCAGCAGGAATGAGCTGGCGACCAGCATTCCAAACGCGGTGTAGATCACCGCGAACATCCACGGCGGCGCGTCATAGAAGATCAGATCATGGACGAGGTTGGCAAGGAAGGCACCGCGGTAGGTTTCCTGTCCGGCCAGGTCGCGAAGCTGCTGTTCCCAGACCGTCAGCGGGCAGGTGATGCCGGCCCAGGCTTCACCAACGACGATCACGATCATCGCCAGGTGCCCGCCCCGCCACCAAAAACTCCGCACCCACTGGTGCCGCAGTGCGATCCCCATCCAGATCGCGGGCAGACCGAGCACCACCACCGCGACGTAGGCCATGTGCGCGATGACGACACCATCAGCGGCGATGCGGTACAGGAGTGCCATGCCTGACAGGAGTCATTCCGCCGCCCGGTTATTCCCGCCAAGGCGAGCGGCAGATGAAAGTTTCCCCACAGACAAGCACGCAGCGCAAGCGAGTGAGTTTCCAGGCACACTCGCTTGCGCTGCGTGCTTGTCTGCCAATTCCTGCCGCTCGCCTAACGAGCCCGTTTTTCAAACCGGCCGACGGGGAATCCGTCGCGGTACGAGATGACGAATTCGCCTCTGCCAGGCGAGAACAGAAAAGCGGTAATGAATCCCCGCACTCCAAAAATGGCCAACGCCAATTCAACCAATCACAGCCGCGGGTTGCCGGGCTTGTTCGGCGCGTCCCAGCCGTTGGCTCCCTTCACCTTGACCTTGCGCGAGTACACGCGGTCGCCACACGTGCAGACGAGCAGGTCGAAGCCGGGGCCGCCGAATGTCAGGTTCGACACCTTGCCGTTCGGAGTCGGGATGATGCAGTTCACGCGGCCGGGCTGATCGCAGACTTGCAGACCCATCCGCGTCGCGACCCAGACCCGGCCGTCGCGGTCGGTGCGAATGCCGTCGGGACCGGCGTCCTCGGCCGTGTCGGGTTCGTGCAGATGAAAATACTTCTGCTTGTGGGTCAGCGATCCGTCCGGCTGAATCTGATAGCTGTAGACCCAGTGCGTCCGGCTGTCGGCGACATACAGCAGCGACTGGTCCGGCGAGCAACACAGGCCGTTGGCGAACTTCAGTCCCGAGTCGACGATCTTCTTCTCACCCTTCGGCGAGACGTACCAGATGTGGCTTTCAGGAGCGACGAACGGGGCCGTGGCGAACAGGCTGCCATCGTGTCGGACAACCAGATCGTTCCCCTTGAAGCCCTCGGCGAAGACGGTCGACTTCCCCGTGGCATCCCACGCCAAGACCTGTTCGGTGGCACCCGCGTTGGCATACAGCCGGCCATCGGGACCGAAGGCTTGACCATCACCGCGCTTCGAATCCGCGAGGAACTCGGTCACCTTGCCGTCGAGTCCCAGCTTGTAGGTCTTGCTGGCACCGACGTCGTTGTAGAAGACCTCGCCCTGCACATTGACCGACGGTCCCTCGGTGAACTTGTAGCCTTCGCCGACCAGCTTCCAGCCTTCGCCGGGAATCAGGATGTCCTGCAGTTGAGACGAACCTTTGCCGACACCGACCGGCTGCGGCCAGTCCTTCCACAGCCAGCGCATGGCGTCGGGAAACAGTTCCGTGGCATGCTTGCCGTCGTGGCCACCCTCACCCCAGTTGTGATCCACCTCGTATCCGGCGAATGCCAGCGATCGTTCCATTGCGAGATTGCTGATCCACCAGTCACCACCGTAGATGTTCTGGTCCTTGCTGCCGTCTTCGAGAAAGATGCGGATCGGCTTCGGCTCGTACTTGCGGATCAGCGTCGAGTAGTTGTGCCCGCCGCGCAGACCGACATACGTGCCGATCGCGCTGAACACTCGGCGGAAGGCATCGGGCCGTTCCCACGCGGCGGTGAAGGCACAGATCGCGCCGCTGCTGGCTCCACCGATCGCGCGGTCGTTTCCATCCTTCGACAGCTTGATTGCGCGGCCGTCAGCGGCGGTCTTCGTTTCAACAACCGGCAGCAACTCGTCCAGCAGAAACCGGGCGTAGGCATCACCGAGCCCGTCGTATTCAAAGCTGCGGTTGAACCGCGCCAGCGCCTGGTCCGAGGCCGCCTTGACGACACCGGGCGTCACAAAGACACCGATCGTGACTGGCATCTGCTGCTGGTGAATCAACTGGTCAAACACGGCCGGCGCGTTGTACTGCACGCCGTCTTGGTTGACATACACACAGGCGGGCTGGACGGGGTCATATTGTTTGGGAATGTAGACCGAAACCTCGCGCGTCGTCCCCGGAAAGATCTGGCTCTTGTCGAACGTGAACTTGACCAGTTCCCCCTTCGGCACCACGGCATCATCGGCCGCAAAGACCGGCGGGGACGACACGAAACAAACCATCAGCAACCACACGGCAAATCGCGGCGAACAGAGTGGCACAGCGTTGATCCTTCCTTCGAGAGCATCCAGGGACACGGGTGAGGGCGGCCATCATAGCCGTGACGGGCGGCAATCCAAACGGAGTGTCAGCGCCGTTGCCTATATCAAATTAGTTCCTCCGTTCCGTGAGAACACTCGTGGGGAAGGAACGGTGGAGGAAAACAAATGACGGGCTCCTGACCGGATTTGGGAGTGCTTTCCTTTGGAGTGCGGTGGCTCGACACCGCTTTGGCATTTTCGGTTTTTCATTCCTGAGTTCCGGCGGTCGTACCTGCACTGATTCGACGCGAAAGGGCTGCGCCCAAAATCCCAAAGCGGCGTCGAGCCGCCGCACTCCAAAGAAGTTCCTCATGATGGTGGGCCGGCGCGTCGAAGCGCCGCTGGTCCCACCCTACAGTTGCTCACGATTCGACGAGGTGATGGCCCGGCCCACTGCGGAACCTGACTTCACAGCGGCGACTCGACGATGATAGAGTGACCGCCGTCGACGAGAGCGGTGACGATCAACTCCGGTGAGGAGCGTCCTGATGGCGACAGACATTCTGGTACAGACTGCCGGGCGAGAAGCAGACCCGCCCCTGCGCGGTGCTTCCCGGCGGGTCCGCCCACTGCTGAGCGACGGCGACCGGCTGTCACGCAATGAGTTCGAGCGGCGGTATCTGGAAACTCCCGAATCCTTCAAGGCGGAACTGATCGAAGGAGTGGTTCACGTGGCCTCACCCGTCCGCGACGAATTGCAGGGCGTTCCCCACGCCCGGTTGGTCACATGGCTGTGTGTTTACGAGGCCAGGACACCGGGCGTTCAAGCCTCCGACAACGCGACAGTGCGGCTCGATTGGGACAACGAGCCGCAGCCGGACGCCAGCCTGCGCATCCGACCCGAATTTGGCGGCCAGTCGCGCGACGAAGAGGGCTACGTGGCGCTCGCCCCCGAATGGGTGGGCGAGATCGCCGCCAGCAGTGCCAGCTACGACCTGCACGACAAACTCGAAGCCTACCGCCGCAACGGCGTGCGCGAGTACTTCGTCTGGCGCACCGAAGACGGAGCCCTCGACTGGTTCATCCATCGCGGCGGCCGCTACGAACCGCTGGAGCCCGGAACCGACGGCTTGCTCCGCAGCGAAGTCTTCCCCGGCCTGTGGCTCGACCCCGCCGCACTGTTGGCAGGCGACCTGCCTCGCGTGTTGGAAGTCCTCAACTCCGGACTGGCGTCAACTGAACACGAAGCGTTCGATGCGGAACTGCAGACCCGCGGGTGCGGACGTCGAAATCAATTGCCGCCATGACGAACCAGCGCCATCCCTCCCACGCCGGTTGCAGGCATCAGTCCGAACCGAATCGCTGATACCGCTCTCGAATTCGGTCCGCAGCCTTTTTGTCGAATATACTGCGGTGGCGGTCAGTAAATCGTGATTCAGCAACCTTGCCCTGCCGCGCTTTCCTAAGATCATCGATCTCAGCGCGGGCCTTGCTGACCAAGACTTTGCGGTCTTCCTCGGAAAGTGTTGCCGGTCCCGGAGCCTCGGTTATCAACCACTCCAAGAGTTCAATCTGGAGTTCGTAGAGCTTCTTCCCACGATTCTGGTCCCACCATTCCTTATTCCTAAACCGGAGTACCGGTCGCCAGTTATTCTCCCACTCGTCAAACTGTAAACGGTTTCGTCGGTTTGGCTCAGGCGGTGTGATGCGGAGGACGTATGTCAAGTCCCTACGGGCCACGTCCCAGCACAGTTCGTGGACGCTGATGTTCGTAAACGATGCTATGTCGACCTGCTCAGCGCGGTTCACGCTTAGGCAATACCCGGCGTCGGCAAGATGCTTGTTCAACAGCGGCCACGCCTCTTCCGCAGAACTCTTGTCCAATTGTTGGAGCGCGGAAAAAACACGTGCGTTCTCCTTCCAGTCAAAATCCTCGGCGAAAAGAGGAAAGTGCTCACCCAGGATGTTCACCTTCTTCGGTTTCGGGTTCTTGTTGACCAAGCCCGCAAACAACTCCTCAAGCGGCGGCATCGGACCGGTCTCCTGTGCATGACTCCCACAGAGAGCGAGCGAAAGGATCGTGAAGCAACAGCCGATTTGAGAAGTGATGTATCGCATTTGTGGCAACCCAAGAGTGTTTCAAAGAACGAACGATTCTACTCGTCCCTCACCGACCAGAGGAACTCCTTCAGCATCTCGAACTGTTTCTTCGCGTCACCGTTTTCGATGTGTTTGGCGGCGGTGGTGCGCAGGTCGGGGGCGAAGCGGGGCATTCGGGAGCCGGGGTCGTAGCGGGGCGGGTCGAGCATCTGCCGCAGGGCGAATTCGGGGCGCAGGCGTTCCCGCGCCAGCGCGAAGTTGATGCCGAGGGCAATCTGGGTCGAGGCGTCTCCGCGCGGCAGTTCCCTGCCGACACCGTGGCATTGGCGGCAGTCGAGACCGCCGTCACGCAGAGTGAGTTTGCGGCCGATCTCGATCCGGTCTGGATCGAGTTCCTTCGGCAGCGGCTCCTCAAACGGAACACCGTGCTCGGCCGCCATGCCGTGCGCGAGGAGGCTGGCGTAGGCGGGAAAACTCGGCATGCGGGCGGTCAGCCACGGTCTGGGTTTCTGCTTGAGTTCCCCCTTCAACAGCGTCTCGATCCACGGTCCCTGCAGTTTCTCACCGACCCATGTCAGTTGCGGGACCGATTCGACCGCGCGGCCCGATCCCTCTTCGGCGACGATCTCGGGCCAGAACGATCGTTGGTCGTCACGCGCGTGACAGGCGTTGCAGCGGAGTTCCGTTGTCCATTCGGAGACGGATCGTGCGGACCGGATGTTGAGAGGAATCAACTCGCGGTTCGCAGCAAGGAACGCGATCAGCGACTTGCGCGTTGGCTCGTCGAAATGAAATCTGACAGCCTCCGTCTGCACGTCATTCTGCGGCGCAAGACAACCCGTCCCAGCCCGTCGCGCGTTTGAGTCGGCAAACCATTTCTTGCTCTGTTCCGCGTCTTGAACAGCGGGTGTCTCGGGTGGGCGTGGTTCGCCGAACGCGGGGCGAAAAAACTCCCGTGTTCGGACTTCGTCGGCATTCGGCTTCTTCGGTGGATCAGTCTTTGGGGGTGCAAACAGTTGGCGAGGTTCGTCACGTTTGAATTGCGGAACGTCTGGTTGGGCGAGTTGTCCGGTCTTCTCGGTGAGATGGCATTGGGCACACCGCAGTTTCTCAAACGCCATCCGGCCCCGCTGGGCGTCTCCGGCCGGAAGAGTCGCTTCGAGTTGGCCGGGGGATTCCTTGCGGATGTGTTCGGCGAGTGACGCGGCTTCGTCCTCGCTCAAGTGGAAGTCGGGCATGCGGCTGTTCGAATGATGGGCGTGCGGCGCGAGCAGGAACTTGGTGAGAGCGTGGGGCCGGTACTTGGCCTGTGCGAAATGGAGTGACACGCGGTTCCATTCGTCGCGCGCGTCGGGTTTGGCAAACGTGTGACAGGCGATGCACCCGAGCGACTCGAACAGGACGCCGCCGCGCTTCGCCGTGGATTCCGCTTCCGCAGCCGGAGTCTCATTCGGCGCGCCTTGGTTCTCGGTCGGCTCGCGCAACGACAGCAGATAGGCCGCGATGTCGCCGGCGGTGGCGGCGTCATCTTTGGGGATGACGCTTGGCATTGTTGCATCACCGCGGAGTTGGTGCGGTTCGCGAATCCACTGGTCCAGCCATGCAGGCTCAACCCGCGATCCAATCGCGTCCAATCGCGGGGCCGTTTGCAGGGCGGCAAAGAACGCTTGGTTGTCCGATCGCGCGGCATCGTTTTCCGCCGGAGTCGGTGATGCGACACTGCCTTGATGGCAATTCGCGCAGTGGTATCGGGCGAACAGCACCGCCCCAGACAATCGGTCGTCAGCGCTTGATGGATGTCGCTTGAGCACCGTCGCGGGAATCGCCTCGCGCGGAAACTGGTCGCTTTCCCACATCAACCGGAAGTGACCGGGTTTTGTGTCCGAGATGATTTGAGTGATCTCGATCGGATGGAAGCCGCGGGTGAGTGAGTACTCCACCCCGTTCCCCAGCGGCGACGCATGGGTGAGCCGGTCAATCGTCAGCACGGTCCGCGACTCCGGTGGGTCCGCAGAAAAGCGGTAACGGCCCGTGACGGGGATGCGCAGCCAACCGGATGCCGTGACCGTTCGGCCGTTATCGCCCCCGAATCTCCGTCGTGATCCGTAGCCGAATTCGTTGGGGGGCGCTAGGCCCTCGTGACTCCAGGCGAGCATTCGCTGGCCAAGCCGATCGACACCCGACAATGAGAATCCACCGCTGAGTACGACGCCCGGCAGCAGTGCTGCGAGCATCCTCGCTCGCTCGGGGTCTTCCACCCGGCGGTGCAGTTTCGCGTCGGGCATGACTTCAGCGGGGATGACGTTCAGCGTCAACGTGGCCGATTGTTTGATCGCGCTGCCGGTGTGAGTCAGCAGTGTGCAGCCGATGGAAAGCTGATCGACGGGTTTGAGATTGGGAAGCTCCAGGAAGACGGTCTGGTTGTCCTCCAACAGCGTCGCCGACTTCGCCTCCAACTCATCGCGGCCGATCTGTCCCGGTGCGGACGGCTTGTATTCGGGCGAGCCGT
>JAYTIB010000928.1:0-2803 GCA_043732205.1 Schlesneria sp.
TCCTCGCTCGGCACACTCCATCGCAAACGCGATCGTGCCGCCCGCGCTGATCGTGTCGATCCCCAGTTCGTCGCACAGTCGCGACGCTTCCAGCACCACCTGCGGATCGTCGATCCCGCACAGCGGCCCGAGCGCGAACAGGTTTTCGTATTCCAAGCGGACCGAACCCTGGCCGTTTTGCAGGCTGTACAAGTGTTCGCAACCGATCGTGCAGGCCGCGCACGACGCGCGTGTCCGTTCGCGCGCGACACCAAGCTGCTCGGGCGAGATCGCGGCGGCTCCCTCGAAGCTTCCCTGCTGAAAGTTGCGGGTCGGCAGCACGTTCAAACGGTTGAACGTCAGCAGATTCGAAGCCGTTCCGAGTTCGCGGTACTTCGCCGTGGCGGGGCCGAACGATTTTTCAGAAAGCTGCTTGGCCAGCGCGACCAGTTCCGCCGGCGCGGCCCATTCGCAGCGTTGAGTTCCGCGCACCGCGATCGCCTTGATGTTCTTCGAACCCAGCACCGCGCCGCTGCCACCCCGCCCGGCATGACGGCCGTCGTGCGAGATCGTCGCGTACCGCACCAGTCGTTCACCCGCCGGCCCGATCGTCGCGCATTGAAAGTCGTTGCCAAGCCGCTCGCGGACGCGTTGCTGAGTCTCCCGATTGGAAACGCCCGCCAGGTCGCCGGCGTCCTCCAGTCGGACGTGACCATTGTCGATGACAAGGATCGATGGCCGCGCCGCCCGTCCCACCAGCACGATGGCATCGTGCCCGGACTTCTTCCCGGCCAGGGCAAACCCACTGCTGGCGAGTGAGTCGTTGATCCGCTGGGTGAGCGGACTCTTGCTCACCACGGCAAACTTGGCGGAGGTCGTCAGCGGACTGCCAACGAGCGGACTGAACACAAACGCCAACGCCGCTTCCGGTGAGAGCGGATCAACCTGAGCCGCCCCTTCCCTCAAGAGCAACGTCACACCCAGCCCGCTTCCGCCGAGAGAACGCCGCAGCGTCGTCTCATCCAACGCCACCGCCTCGGAACGACCGGTCGTCAGGTCGACCCGCAGATAGCAACTGTGATAACCGGAAACATGGAGTGACACGGTACGGTGACTTGTAGAGTGGCCATCGAGCGACCGACAGATTCTTTCGAGCCGCGACCGTGAGGGAGCGGGAATTCACGGTCAGTAGTTTCAAGTGTGGGCTCGAACGGACGTGTCTGTACTCCGAAGGAGTTGAGTCCCATAGCCCAGGGTTGCCCGCGCAGGCGGGCTACCCTGGGAGTGACAGCAATGTGACCATCTACCCTGAAAGGGTTGCGTCCTTCTCGAAACACTGATGACGGAACCCCGTTGGGGTACATGGCTCGGTGGAACCTTCTCCCAGGGTAGCTCGCTCCGCTTGCAACCCTGGGCTATGGGACGCAACTCCTTCGGAGTAAAAGCCGATGCAAAAACAGCGAACTTGGAACTTCTTAATGTCGATCGGCTTCTACTCGATCGGCAGGAACGTCAGCGTTCCGCTGATCATGTCGGGGACCAGCAGTTGCTTGTTCTTCGCATCGTGGAAGAAGTCGGCGGCGGACTTCAGGCCCTCCAGGATGACCTTGGGTTCGCGGGTCTTCCGATCGACCTTCCAAACTTTGCCCTGAGTCCAACTCGATGCGTAGAAGTGGTCCTTCGTCACCGTCAAACCGTCGATCCCGCGCATCCCGCTGGCAAGAGTCTGATACTTTCCATCCTTATAGAGGACGATCTCACCCGCGAAGAAATCGCCGACGAAGATCCCCTCTTCGCCTGCCTGCTCGCTCACGGTGACGCCGTTCGGGAAGCGGATCGCCTGGTTTCCGGGAGGAACGGCCAACGTCACTTCCCCCTTGAGCGTGACCTTGTAGATGCAGCCCTTCTTGGGAAGTTCCTTCGCCTGCGGACCGTCGATGTCCCACAGCTTGCGGTCTCCGTCCGGATCGAACATCGGCTTGGGGCTGCTCATCTCGGAGACGTAGACGCTGGCTCCGTCTTTGGCCACGGCGACGTCATTCAGGAACTCGATCGGCTGGGGAAAGTTCTTCGCTTCGGCCAGCTTGGTGGCGGTGCCGGTCTTGTCGACTTTCCACAGCGTGGTTTCATCGGCGGCCACGAGGTAATCACCGACGAACACCAGGCCCTTGGGTGCGTTGAGCCCCTTGGCGAACACGGTGACCGTTTCACCGTCGAGTGACACGATCGTCCCGTCCCCCGGTTCGTCCCCGTTGATCATCGTCAGGTAGAGCTTGCCGCCAAACCCGCGGCAGACACTCTCCGGGTTCTTCCCCACTTCGATGGTCTTGGGCGCTGCCGCCTGAAGCAGGCCACAGGAAAACAGGAACAACGTCAGGCAGGACGGGATCAGACGGTGAATCGGCAACAGGCGGGGCATCGGCAACTCCAGTGGTAAGTCGTGGGGGCGGGAATCAGTCTTAGGCAAGGGGGTCGGGAGTCATTTTGATGGCGCCGTATCTCACTTTGAGCTTTCTTGAGCGACGTCGAGCGGCATGAAAAAGACTCCCGACCCCTTCGCGGATAGCGTCTCAGCCACCCGCGTCGACGGAAAGCAGCAGCACGGAATCGCCAGCCGCGAGGATTGTATCAGGTGCGGTGACGAAACGGTCTCCACCCAGATTGGCAGTGAAACCGGGACGCAACCGGCGACCGTTGATGCACGACTTGGCCAGTTCGGGATAACGAATCGCCAAGTCGGCCAAGACATCGCCCAAGCACGCACCCGACGCCGTCGTGCGGGCGATCCCCGCACGTTCGCGCGGGATTCCAAACAGTTCCACCG
>JAYTIB010000929.1:0-7402 GCA_043732205.1 Schlesneria sp.
CAACCCCAGGGCGGCGCTCGAAGCGAGCTTGCCCTGGGCTGATTTCCCTAACGCCTTCGGCGTAAAGACCGGACTTGCGCCGATGGCAGACTTCCCCACAAAGCGAGCACCGCCCTGCGTGTGAACTCCAGAGATGTTTGCCATGACCGGACGATGGAGATACAAAAACGCCGAGACCTCTTTTCCCGGAGCACCACCATGTCCCAGTCACTCGCCAAGAACCTGATCCATCTCGTCTTCAGCACCAAGGAGCGCCGGCCGCTCCTCCAAGACGACGTGCGTTCCGGCCTCCACCAATACGCGGGGGGAATTCTGCGTGATCTCGACTCGCCCGCGCTGTTGATGAATTCCGTGGCCGACCATATTCATGTGTTGTTCAACCTTCACAAGACCAAAGCGCTCTCCGATGTCATCATGGAGCTCAAACGCGGCACTTCGATCTGGATCAAAGAGCAGAATCCCCGGTACGGGGCCTTTTACTGGCAGGCTGGCTATGGCGCGTTTTCGGTGAGCCAATCGGCGGTGGAAACCGTGAAGGATTACATTGCGGGGCAGGAGTCCCATCATGCACGGCTGACGTTTCAGGATGAGTTGCGCGCCTTGTTGAATCGGCATGAGATCGAATTCGATGAGCGGTACGTGTGGGAATGAGTCGACGTGTTCCGGAAGAGGTTTCCGGAATCGCATTTCAGACGTTTCCGACAAAGGTCCGAAAAAGGGAGTGGGGCACGTTTCCAACGTGTCTGATTCCAAGTGATTCGAGCACGTTGATAGCGTGCTTCACGATTTTTGTCGGACACGTCATTTCACGGGTGTGAGTTTCCCGTGCCCTTTCAGGGCACATCGAATGTTTGGTTCTCCTGTCCCAGGGCGGCGCTCGCGGCGAGCTTGCCCTGGGCTGGTTTCCGTCGGCCCCTTCGGGGCGAAGAGCACGACACCTGCGATCCCTACATGAGACCCACGACCCATTCATCACACCCACGACCTATTCATCACGGCCAAAACCCATTCACCACAGCCACAACCCTTCGTGCGACCCACAATCCATTCATGACTCCCACAACTCTTCATCAGACCTGCGATCAGCTCATGGGGCCCACGCCCATGCATGAGACACACAATCCGTTCACGAAACCCGGTATCGTTCACGGCACCTGCAAACCTGTTTGAGTCAGTCCACTGAGAGTTCGAATGATTCCCTTCGCGATCGACAATGCCGAGCACCGCATGGCCGATGTGCTCAACGGGCTGCTCACCCAAATGAAGGGACGGCCGTTGGATGTCGCCACGGCGTACTTCGCTATTTCCGGTTATCGGCTGGTGCGCGAGACGCTGCATGGCGTGGGCAACTTCCGGTTGCTGATCGGATCGGACCCGCAAGCGGCTGGTGACGTGGGACTCAAACCGAGCCAGACGCTGCTCACGCAACAGTTGTCCGGCGATGTCGAAGCCGAGCCGTTCACGGAAGAGACCCTGCGATTGGTCGAGGATCTGATCGCGTTCCTGCGGGCCGAAAAAGTGGAGGTCCGGCTGTATGACAAGGGGTTCCTGCACGCCAAGGCTTATCTGTTTCATCACGATCAGGTCGGACACCACAACCGCCACGACCGGCTGCAGCCGTACGCGGCGATTGTCGGGTCGAGCAATTTCACCGGGCCGGGGCTGGTTGGCAACCGGGAATTGAACCTGGTTCACCGGGTCATCACGTCCGAAGAAGACGCAATCGACGCCGAGGCGGCCAAACAACTCGGTTATCTGCGTGACCAGAAAACCGGAGCCGACGGCATCGGCCCGGTTCGGCTGGACGACGCGGAACGGCGGTTGATCAAGAGCGAGGTCGGAGCGCGGGCCGTCACGGATCTGATGCGCTGGTTCGAACAGCACTGGGCCGAATGCGTCGATTTCAAAGCCGAATTGATCGAACTGCTCGACGCCAGCAAGTTCGGCACGAAGGAGTACACGCCGTACGAAGTCTACATCAAGGCGCTGTACGAATACTTCAAAGAGGAACTCGGCGAGAACTCGCTGGAACTGGGCCGCAGCGCGGTTGATCTGGCCGAGTTTCAGGAGGACGCGGTCAAGAAGGCGCGGCGAATCCTCGGCCGCTACGATGGTGTGCTGATCGCCGATTCGGTGGGGCTCGGAAAGACGTGGATCGGCAAGAAGCTGCTGGAAGACTTCGCCTACCACCGCCGTCAGAAGGCGGTCGTGATCTGCCCGGCGTCACTGCGCGACATGTGGAGCCGGGAACTGGCGTCGGCCACGATCGCGGCGCAGGTCGTCGGGATGGAGGAACTGGGGCGCGACGGCTTCGACACGTCGCGCATCGGCGACGCCGACGTGGTGCTGATTGACGAGAGCCACAACTTTCGCAACGGAAAGTCGAACCGGTACATCGCGCTCGACGAGGCGATCCAGCGCAACGGCGGCCGCGGCCGGGACGGTGAGCGGAAGAAGCTGATCCTGCTCTCGGCGACGCCGATCAACAACGACCTGTACGACCTGGCGAATCAGATCAATCTGTTCGCCCAAAGCGAGCCGGACTATTTCCGTGACGCGGGGATCGGCGATTTGAAGTCGTACTTCCGCCATGCCCGACGGCAGATGATGCAACACGACGCGGCACCCGGTGTCGTGCTGTTCAACCTGCTCGAAGAAATCATGGTGCGGAACACGCGGCCGTACATCCGGACCGCCTATCCCAACTCGACCATTGCCGGCAAGCCGGTCGTCTTCCCCGATCGCCGGTTGCAGACGGTCGAATACAGTCTGGGTGAAACATACTCCGGGCTGTACACCGACATCGTCACCGAGATCGAACGGCTGTCGCTCGCCCCGTATCAACTGGAGTCGTACCGCAAGAAAGAGGCGATCCTGGACCGGCAGGAACACGAGTGGGAAGCCGGCCGCGAAATCGCGTTGGTCGGCATCTTCAAGACGCGGTTCCTGAAGCGGTTGGAATCGAGCATTCATGCGTTTCGCGAAAGCCTGCGGCGGGCGCTGGTGTTCGAGGAGACGTATCTCGATGCGCTGCTGGAGCACACCGTGGTCTCCAGCCGCGACTTCCATCGCCTGATGCGGTTCCTGGCGGCGGACGAAGAGGACGAGCCGGTCGCGGGCAGCGTCTATGAAGACCTCGATGCACATGCTCAGGCCCGGGAATATATCGCCTGCCTCGAACAGGTGGATCTGAACGCCTTCCACATGCGGAAGCTGGTCCGCGATGTCGAAGAGGACGTCAAGCTGCTGCGTGACCTGTATCGGCGGACGGAACCGCTTGCTCAACGCGACGGCAAACTCGAACGGTTGAAGGAATTGCTCGCGGGGGAATTGAAGGGCCGGAAGGTGCTGATCTTCAGTTCGTACAAGGACACGTCACGGTACGTGCATCGCGAACTGACTTCGGAACGGAGCGCCACATGGCGGGCCTCGGCCGGCGACCCGCACATTCGCCGGATCGACAGTGGCAATCATCCGGACGAGCGGGGAAACATCCTGGCGCTGTTTGCCCCCGTCGCCAGCGGCAAGGAATCCGCCGATGGCCAACCGATCGACGTGCTCATCAGCACGGACGTGCTGTCGGAGGGGCAGAACCTCCAAGACTGCGGCGTGCTCATCAACTACGACCTGACGTGGAACCCAATTCGACTCGTGCAACGAAACGGCCGCATCGACCGGCTCGGCAGTCCGCATGCCAACATCGTGATCCTCAACATGTTTCCCGAGGATGAACTGGAATCGCTACTGCACCTGGTGGAACGGCTCACCAGCCGGATTCTGACGATCGACTCGTTCGGCCTGCTCGACGCCAGCATTCTTGGCGAGTCCGTTCATCCGCGCACGTTCAACACGCTCCGCCGCATTCGCGACGAAGACGGCGCGGTCCTTGATGAAGAAGAGGCGCGGGCGGAGCTGGCCGGTCCCGAAGTGCTGCTCAAGCAACTCAAGGAGATGCTCAACCGGGAGGCCGGGCAGTCGGTGGCGGATCTTCCGAACGGCATTCACTCCGGCCTGCGCCGGCAGAATTGCCACGGGATGTTTTTTTACTTTCAGGCACCGCGTTCCTCGGGCGACGGGCGACGGCATTTCTGGCGGTACATCAATGCCAACACGCTGGAGGTCGAAGACAACCGCTACGAGATCGCCCGGCGGATCGCCTGCCAGCGCGACGAACTACGCTTCATCGGCGACCAGGACGTGTTTGCGCTGCAGGAAAAGGTGATCGAAGGAATTCTCGCGTCCGAACGCGAAGTGGAGGCGAAGGTGGTCTCCCCTTCTACGGTCGATCCGATTCAACAGGTTGTTACGGAAGAGCTGAAGGACGCACTTCGCAGACAAGCCGTGGACCGGGAAATCACCAAAGGCGTCATCCGGTTTCTGGGACAGCCGATGGGGCGGTCGCTGCACATCAAGCTCCGCGATGCGCATCAACAGTGGCAATCAGACCGCGACCACGGCGCACTGCTGACCAGCGTCGCCAGCCTGGCGGTGGAGTTCTCCAAACAACGTCCGAAGCATCCGACGACCGGCCGGCTGAAACGTGAAGACCTGACGCTGATCTGCTTTGAACATGTCACCGCTTGACTCGTCCCCATTATGGCGTTTCCCCGGCAATCTCCCGGCCGAGTCGGGCGTTCACTTTTGCCAAACTGGTGCCACACAGTCGACGTCAACGACAGTCCATCCAGTCTTCAGAGGCACGCTTCTCCAAGTTGATTTCGCCCGACCGCTTTCCGGGTCTTCTGCCAGCGGCCTAGAATGACTGGGAGAAAACAAGCCTTGTGGGAAAGGAGGGCCGCCTGATGTCTGAGACGCGAGCCGCAGACGACTTGGTCGGAAGCACTGCTTCGAAATCAATGGCCGACGAGTTGGCGTTTCATCCGTCCACCGAAACCACGCTCGGGGTCGAGTTGGAGCTTCAGATCATTGATCGCGAAAACCGGGATCTGGCTTCGGGCGCGGTCCGCATTCTCAAGGAGTGCGAGACGGAGGCGATTCCGAACGTGACGGCCGAGTTGATGCAGTCGATGATCGAATTGAAGACCGGAGTCTGCCGGAATGTGAGCGAAGCCCGGAACGAACTGGTGCTCAATCTGCGGCGCGTGCGAAACATTGCCAGTTCGCTCGGATATGAACTGGCGCTGGGCGGGACGCATCCGTTTCATCGCAGCGGCACCAGCGTCGTGTTTCCCGCCGAGCGCTACGAACGGATCCAGGAACGGCTGTCGTGGCTGACGTATCAGCGCGTCGTCTTCGGGCTGCACGTTCACGTCGGCGTGCCCAATGGTGACATGGCGATGGGCGTGATCGGCATGCTGGTGCAATACCTGCCCCACTTGGTGGCGGCGTCCGCGAGTTCGCCGTTCTGGCAGGGGGTCGATACCGGGTTGTCATCGACGCGGGTGGCGCTCTACCGGTTGCTGCCTCACGCGGGAGTGCCGCGTCACTTTCGCGACTGGAAGGAATTCCGCAACTTCTACAAGGTGATGCGGGACTGCCGCGCGATTCAGTCGCCGAAGGACATCTATTGGGACATCCGCCCCTGCCCGCAGTTTGGCACCATCGAGATCCGCATCTGCGACATGCCCGATTCGCTGGCCACCACATTCGGTCTGGTGGCCCTGATCCGCAGTCTGGTGATCTCGGCCCAACGCCTGCTTGAAGAGCGACCGCTCCTGCGACGCGGCGACATCCGGAAGCACTGGATTGCCATCGAGAACAAGTGGCTGGCGACGCGCTATGGATTGGAAGCGATGTACATCCGCACGCCCAGCGGCAAGCGCGCACCGCTCGCCCAAGACTTGTCGGATCTGATCAATCGAGTGTCACCGATTGCCAGGGAAACGGGAGACTACCCGTTTCTGGCGGCCCTGTTGCCGGTCGACAAGTTCGAGTCGGGCGCCGATCGCCAGCGACGGCTGTTTCGCGAAACCGGCAGTTGGCCCGCGTTGATCGACGACATGACAACACGCCTGGCGGAGGAGTTGAAGCCGTAGGGTGCGTGGAGTCATTCACGTCTGGAATTTGACTCTTTGAGTCAAGTTCGTGAAGAGATTGCAAAGTGCAAATTGAAGAGCGATCCGGTGTCTTACATTTTGCAATTTGCAATTTGCAATTTGCAATTATCAATTTGCAATTCTTCGATTCATTGGTCTGAGGCACAGCCTCGCTGGAGTCTTCGGAACGCACCATCGTCGAAAGGGCCGATCTTCCACCGGTGCGTTCCGATGACTTCACGCACCCTACTTGCGGGGAGAGGAGTTGAAGAACTTTCATGTGTGAATTGATGGGCCTCTCGTTTGACCGGCCGATTTCCGCCGACTTCTCCATCCGCGCGTTTGCCCTGCGCGACATGGAGAACGCGAATGGATGGGGACTGGCGTGGTATCCGGATCGTTCGGTGGCCATCGTCAAGGAACCGGTCGAATGGCGGCGGAGTTCCCACACCAAGTTTCTCGAAAGCTATCACGGCCTGAATTCACGGGTGTACATCGCCCACGTGCGGCACCAGACGACCGGCGGTGTCCCGACTCATGCCGACACGCATCCATTCACGCGCGAACTCGCGGGGCGGGACTTCTGCTTCGCCCACAACGGCACCGTGGAAGCCTTTGAAGACCTCGCCTTGAATCGGTATCGCCCCGTGGGTGGCACTGATTCCGAGCACGTGTTCTGCCACCTCCTGTCGAAGATCGCCGAACGAGACGACCTGCTGAACAGCGAGTCGAGTTGGCAATGGCTCCATCAGCAACTGGCCGAGTTGAACCGGCACGGCAAGCTGAACTGCCTGATGTCCGATGGCCAGCGGCTGTTCTGCTATCACGACGCCGCCGCCTGGAAGGGACTGAGCCTGCGCCGGCTGCTCATGGTCGAGGGTCAAGAGCGACACTTCGAGGACGCCGGCATCGCCATCGACGTCAAGAAAGACGCCGATCCTCAACCCGCCAATCACGGCTACGTCGTCGCCACCCGCGCGCTCAGTCAAACCGGCTGGACCAGCTTCCACCCCGGCGAACTGATCGTGCTGGAAGGAGGCACCCTCTGCTTCTCCAGCCACGCCGATCACCGAGTGACTGGATGAACGCGGACAAGGGATTACTCGGTTGCCGCTCGTCAACACGCGACGTGATGAAGAACAGATTTGCCGTGGATGTTGGAGTGACTCTGCTTGACGGTCCAGCGCGGCATGGCTACGGTGGCTCCATCATGAAATCTCTCGAAGCCAAACTGTTACAAATCGGCAACGCACGCGGCATCCGTCTCCCGGCCGCGATGATCCGCAAGCATCAACTCGACGCGGGCGTGGTCCTTGAAGAGCGCGATGGCGAGATCGTGCTTCGGTCGAAGCAGGTCACCAAGAAACTCTCTTGGGAAGAGACCGCTCAACAGATGGCTGCCGCGA
>JAYTIB010000930.1:0-7391 GCA_043732205.1 Schlesneria sp.
TCCCCCACATGCCAGACATCATCAAGCCGGAACTGCTCGAAGCTTCGATCTTGTACGCGCGCTTCGCGTCGGCCGCGTACAGCGACCAGACGGTCAAGAGCCGGACGGGGCTCGAAAAGTTTCAGAATGAATTGCGGATGAGTCCGGACACCGGAATGGGGAACAAGACGGACACACAGGCCCTGCTGGGACTTTGGGGTGACGATATTGTCATCGCGTTCCGTGGAACCCAGACCGTGGCGGATTGGATTTCCGACGCGAACAGCATTCTGGTTCCCAACACCAATGGAGTGGGAAAACTGCACCGGGGATTCAAAACCGCCGGCGATTCGATTTACGTGGACGTCATCAAGTTCATCCGCAACATGCAGCCAAAAAGCACGAGTCGTCTGTACTTGTGCGGGCACAGTCTGGGTGGTGCGTTGGCGCTGGCGATGGCCAGTCGCTTGACCGCCGGCCCCCATGTGTTGATGGTGGGGCCGCCGGGAAGTCAGACGAAGGTCACGGTGGCGGTACCGACCATCGCGGGCGTTTTCACCTACGGAGCGCCGCGCGTGGGGGATGACGCCTTCCAGAAGGAATACACCGCCAAGCTCAGCGCTGTCACAACGAATTGGGCTGCCGGGGAAGATCCTGTCCCCCAAGTCCCCCTCTTCAAGGACGGTTACAGGCACGCCGTCGATAAGCGGTTCACGCTCCGTCAAAATGCGATCGGTGTGGCAAGTGTGGATAGTCTGGACGACATCCACCAACGGTCGTTTTTTGGAAGTCTCAGGGAACTGTTTGGGAGTTCGGACGTGAGCAAGCACAGCATGGAGAATTCGTATATTCCCCAGTTGGAAACGGCCAAGAAAAATGGCTGATCGGGGGCACGCTGGCCGGAAATTCCCACTCTCGTCAATGACTTCGGAGGACGGACGGGAGTGGGAAGTTTTCCTGGCGTGTGCGGAATCCGACTGCGGAAGTACTGCATCGACTTGCGGTGGATCACAGTCGGGTGACCATCTCCCTTCACGTTGTGGGTCTGAACGCATGACGAACAGGCTGAGTCGCAGCGATGCACGCCCGGGACAACACCGATTCGATCACGTGCGGTTGTCGAGGCGGACGGCGGTCCAGGCGGGAAGCATTGGACTGCTGGGGTTGGGGATGAATCACGTCGCCGGACTGCGGGCCCTGGCCGATGAGACGTCGTCGCCAAAGCCGATGTCTCACAAGGCGGTCATCTACATTTTCCTGTCCGGCGGCCTGGGCCAACACGACAGCTTCGATCCCAAGCCCGACGCCCCCGATAACATTCGCGGCGAGTTCGCCCCCATCGCGACCCGCACTCCGGGCGTTCACATCTGCGAGCACCTGCCGATGCTGGCGGCCCGCAGTGACAAGTGGGCGGTGGTGCGGTCACTCACGCATCCGTACAACGAACATTCGATCGGCCATCATGTGATGCTGACCGGACGGACCGAGACACCGGTCGGGTTCGACGGCAACCGTCCCACGCCGCACGACTTCCCCGCGATCGCGTCGGTCGTGAATGGTGTGGTTCGACCGGTCAACAATCTGCCGCCGGCCGCCGTCCTTCCCGAGAAACTGATCCATGTCACCGGCCGCACGATCCCCGGACAGTTCGCGGGGCAGATGGGCTGGCAGCTCGATCCGTGGTTCATCGAAGCCAGTCAGTTCCGCGATGCGAAGTACATTCACGGCGCGTTCCCGCAGTACGGCTTTCAGCGCTGGGAGGGAGCCAACAATCCGCCCGACTACGTGTTCCAGGCACCCCGGTTGGAGTTGCCACAGGGAGTCGTGCAGGGCCGCTTCAATGGTCGATTGGATCTGCTCAGCACGCTGAATCAACAGCGCCGGCAACTAGACGACGCCGCCCAAGTCGGCGAGTTCGACCGCCATCGTCAGTCCGCCGTCTCACTGCTCAACAGCGGAGGAGTTCACAAGGCGCTCGACGTGCAGTCCGCTCCGGTCGCATTGCAGGATCGCTACGGCCGGAACTCCTTCGGCTGGTCCCTGCTGATGGCGCGTCAGTTGGTCGAGGCGGGAGTCAGTCTCGTCCAAGTGAACCTCGGCAACGACGAGTCCTGGGACACGCACGAAAAGGCGTTTCCCAACCTGAGAGACTTCCTGTTCCCGCCGACCGACCGCGCGGTGAGCGCGCTGATCGATGATCTCGGTGAGCGGGGTCTGCTGGACGACGTGCTGATCGTGATGGCGGGCGAATTCGGCCGCACGCCGAAGATCTTCACGTTCAGCGGAGCGGTTTCGAAGCTCCCCGGCCGCGATCATTGTGGAGCCGTGCAGTCGGTCTTCTTCGCGGGCGGCGGCGTCAAAGGAGGCACCGTGATCGGCGCGTCAGACCGCATCGGAGCCTATCCCGCCGCCGATGCCCAGCGTCCCGAAAACATGGCCGCCACCATCTACCAAGCCCTCGGCCTCCCCCGCACCCTCGTCTGGAAAGACCGCCTCAACCGCCCCCACCACGTCTACCACGCCGACCCGATCGTCGGACTGACGTGACTTCGAGACCGGTGCGGTTGTGTGGCTGGGGTCGAGTCTTCGAGCCCCCATCACTCACAACCTCGGATCGCTGGGGGCGGTCGAAGACGCCCGACCCCAGCCACACGCCCGACCCCAGCCACACGCCGACCACAACAGAAAGTCTCACATGTCCAAGACCATCCTCGGCATCGGTGCTCATTACGACGACTGCGTCTTCGGGATTCCCGGCATCCTGCTGAAGGCGCTGCGGAAGAACTACCGCGTGGTGATCCTGTCGCTGGTCGGTGACTACAGCAACTGGAAACCGGGAGCCGGTCGCGCGAAGGAACTCGTCGAGAAGACCGTGCAGATCGGCAAGGAATACGGCGTCGAGATGCTGTTCCTCGACTTCGCCGGGATGCGGTTCGGAGTGACCGAGGAATCGAAGCGGAAGGTGGCCGAAGCGGTCGCGGCGATCGAGCCGGATGTCGCGTTCCAACTCTGGCCGCACGATCACCACACCGACCACGAGATGGCGTCGCAGCTCTCCAAGGTCGCGCTGCGGCACGGCGACCGCGTGCTGGACCTCGGGCAGAAAACCAAGTCGCCATCGCGAATCTACTGGTACGACAACGGCCCCGGTCACACGATCGGCTTCGAACCGAACACGTTCGTCGACGTCACCGACGACTGGCCAACCGCGATCGAATGGCTCGGCCGACTGATGGCGATGCAGGCCAACAAGCCCTACGATCCGAAGCAGTTGGACGGAGCCCAACAAGCCAAGGAAGCCCTCGCCCGCTACCGCGGCCAATCGTGCGGCGTGAAGTACGCCGAAGCCGTCCGCTCCACGACGGCCTACCCGCACGAGATCTTTTAGTGCGGTGCGTCAACGTGGCGGCATCCATTCAGCGCATGTGAATCTTTGTAGCGTGGGTTTCAACCCACGCAAGATGTCGTACCGCGTCGGCTAAAGCCAACGCGACATCTTGTGCTGGATCGCCTTGAAATTGAAAGATTCACACGCTCTCAGTCGTCGAAACCAAGACGCTTCGACGACTGCGGGAGTGGACTCCCGCGGCGGGTGCACCCGTCAACAGAGTGTCGGTCGCATCACGGCGGTGGGGGCGGTGGAGGGGGCGGCGGCGGTGGTGGTGGTGGTGGCACGATCAGGTCGCACGACGTGCTGCAATCGCACTCGTCCAGATTGTCGGTGAATGACGAACCGGGGGTGGCTGACGTTGGGACGCCATTGGTCGTGCAACAGGTGAATCCGGTGAAACTGAAGCTTTGATCGAGCGCGCCGATCGATTGGGCGAAGTCACTCAGCTCTTCATTGATGGCCACCACCGCGTGGCTCAGGCCGACGATGACTCCGAGCACGCAGATCGTCACCACCAGGACGAATTCTGCCGAAAGGACCGCACCAGATTCGTCACCCCAAAACTTGTTCTTCACGAAAGGGAGCCTGTTGTTTGTTATGCAGAGTTGGGGTCAAGAAACAGATCAGCAACGAAGTCGCCCGCGACGCGGAACAAAACAGACTTCTTGACGCGGGGATCGGCAACCGATGTTCCCCGACGCCATCCGACTCAATCGTTCCCCGGAAGGAGGATGAAACAGACTCGGAACCGTCCGCACGCGCCGCAGCATCGCGTGCTGGACCGACGAACCCGCCCGCCCGGCCGAACCTATTCGAGCGACAAATGCAGCACGATCGATGCCGCTCGTTTTCGCGCCCTGGCGGGCTCGACACAATCATCCGGTGCGACCCGTTTCCCGCGTCCGGTATGGTCGTACAGTCGGCACAACCGGCACAATCGTGCCGTCCCGCGGCCATCCCGGCCGGCACAACTCCTACGGCCGGAATGACCGGCCATTCGAGATTCGCACCGGTCGCACCCAACGTCGGCTGCGAGTGGACCAACCCACCCGCCATGTGCCGTTCTGTCAACGGACTCGATTGTCACCACGTTTCAGGATTGAATCAGTCCGATGGCTCCCGGCCATGACGGGGACTTCGCACATCACGTCATCCGGGGATCGCGATGAGCCTGTCCCGGACTTCCTGCGGGGCCTCCACGAAGGCTCGCGAGTCGAGTGAGCCGGGAAGTTTTCGTTGACGTTTTCTTCGCAGCCGCGGGCCATCATCTCGAATGGCTGGCGATCGGGAGGAAAACGCATCCCGCAAGAATCTGGCGGACGTGGGAAGCCGATCAGCCGCTCGCGGCCGTGCAACAGGAATCATCTCTTCCGGCCAGCAATCAGCCCGGCCAGGACTGAAAAGTTCCCACGTTTGGCGTTAATGCCAACGGCGTGTAAGGCGAATCACAGTGGGTTCGGCAATCGCCGCAAGCGATCCGCGGCCTCGGCATGATTGGGACGAAGGCGGAGCGCTTGGGCATAGCGTTCCTTGGCCTGGTCAAAGTCACGCTCGTCTTTCAGGATCGTCCCCATCAGATAGTGAGCGTCAACCGAGTTCGGATTGATCTGCAGCGCCTTCACGAGATGCGGCTTGGCCTCATCACGGCGGCCCACTTGAGCCAGTGTCGATGCCAGACTGTGATGTGCCGCCACAAAGTTGGGGTTGATGCGCGTGGCCAGGGAAAACTGCGAGATCGCCTGTTCCGTTTGTTCCTGTTTCAGGAGCAACAATCCCCATTTGTGCTGCGCTTGCCAGTGGTCCGGATGGAGTTGGACGAATTCCGCGTAGCACTCGCCCGCCTCCTGCCAACGTTGCTGCCGCTCGCGCAACTGTGCCAATCCATAGAGAGCCATGCGACGCTGGTCATCGATTTTCAGCGAAGCCTCGAAGAGCCGTTCCGCCTCTTCGAACCGGCCTTGATTCACCCGCAGCACACCGAGATTCAGGTGCGTGACCGAGGAGTGCGGCCATCCGCGCAGCGCCGCTTCCAGATGAACTTCGGCTTCCGGGAACCGGCGCTGTCGCAGACGCAGCGCGCCCAGATTCAAATGCGCGAGATGGTTCTCATCAACGACGTCGAGAGCGTGCGACATCAGCGATTCCACATCGTGCCAGTACGCGACTTGAGTCTTTGTGCGGACGGTGCCGGCGGCCATGACCAGGGCGGCCAGCAGCAGCGACAAACTGGTTCGCACGTGTCGGCGGTTCAGCCCCTCCGACGCCCCCCAGACCAGCATCATGAACAAGCCGATGTGCGGGACATAGGCGTAGCGATCGGCGTAGGCCTGCGAGCCCACCTGCAACAGACCGATCACCGGAACCAGAGTCCCCAGAAACCAGAGCCAACCCACGATCGCGTAGCCTCGTGACCGGACCGACCGCAGCACAACGAACGAGATGGCCAACAGCAACAGCGCCGCTCCGACGGTTCCCAGTACGGTCAGCGACTGGCGTGGGTGCGGGTAGTAGACGGCCAAACCGAATGGCCAGACGGCTTTCCCCAGATACCAGCCATACGCCTGCACGGCGTTCGCGGCCCGACTTTCCAGCGGGAGCGTCTCGATCGACTGAACCGCGCCGCCGCTCTTTTGAGCGATAATCGTGATGACGCTCGACGCGATCGCCAGCGCCAACAACGGCAGCTTTTCCCAGACCAGTCCCCGCCACGGGACGGGCGGGTACGGGACAACAGCCGTCTCACCGGGAATCTCGTCGACCGTCCGCGCCGCAGTTTGTCCAAGAGTGAGCCGACGCAGGGGCCAGTAGTCGAGCAGCAACAACAAGAATGGCAGGCTGACCAGCATCGGTTTGGCCAACAGCCCCAGCGCCATGGCGCATGCGACCCAGGCATAGCGGACCAGGCCGGGCCGGGCGGTATAGCGCGCGTAGGCTGCCAGCGTCAGCAACAGGAAGAACGTGCAGAGGACGTCCTTGCGCTCGGACACCCAGGCGACGGATTCGACATGCAGCGGGTGAACGGCGAACAG
This sequence comes from Schlesneria sp., assembly GCA_043732205.1. Lineage (GTDB taxonomy): Bacteria > Planctomycetota > Planctomycetia > Planctomycetales > Planctomycetaceae > Schlesneria. The sequence goes on from JAYTIB010000930.1 coordinate 6,400, forward strand.
CGCGGCCACCACGAGGCTCCGCCAGAAGCTGTTCGTCATCCGTCTCAACACCCCAAACAGCATCACCACGTTGGCGACGTGAAAGAACAGGTTGGTCGCGTGATACCCCGCCGGATTCGTTCCAAACAGAGTGCCGTCGAGTTGCAGCGACAGCCAGGTCAGCGGATGCCAGTTGGCGCAGTCAAACGTGGTCTACGCATAGGCGATGGCGGACGGGCTGAGTCCCGATAACACGTGACTGTTCTCGGTCACATAGGTCGGGTCGTCGTAGTTGATAAAATCACAGTTCAACACGTTGGCATAGGCGGCCACTGTGATGCCGGCCAGAAACAGACTCGCCAGAATTTCCCGCTTGTAGCCAGACAATATCGACCCTCGATCCGGTGCATTGAGTGAGAAGTTCAGGTGCGGTGCCGTCGCCAAATGGTGGTCGCCGTTTCTTGTCCCCTCTCCCGCCCGTCTTCGGGGGGAGAAGCTAAATGACCGTGCGCGATTGTTGGACACGGCCAACGTTGCGTGCAGGACGTTGTGATGTTGTCGGTCGAGTCTGGGAATTGCGACGGCGCAGGTAGGAGCAGACTCGGCCCATCAGTTGTTGCATGGTCCGGCACGTGTGGTTGCGGGTGACGTTGGCATGCAGATCTTCCCACGTGCGCTCGATCCGGTTGTGGTCGGGGCAGTACGGGGGGAGGAAGTGCAGTCGCAGCCGTTGGCCCCGTTCCGTGGTGAGGCTGGCTTCGACCTGTTGCGTGTGGTGAATGGAGTCGTTGTCCAGAACCACGTGAATCACCCGGGCCTGCGGATTGTGCTGGACCAGTTCCCACAGAAGCCGGAGGAACAGCAGGCTGTTTTTCCGTTCCCCCTCCACCCAGATGACTTGGCCCGTGCGCACATCCTGTGCTCCCGCCAGGTAACGTTTCTCGTTCTGTCCGGGCGTGACGACTTCCTTCTGTTGCCCGCAGACCATCCAGTCCAGGCCGATTTTCGGGTTC
>JAYTIB010000931.1:0-2798 GCA_043732205.1 Schlesneria sp.
GCGCAGATTCGCGGCGACGATCCAGCCGCGGCGATGCTGCGGATCCCCGATCGGCACGATCACGAAGTTCTTCAGGCCCGGGAAGTCCTCGCCCAGCAGCGTGTGCGGAAGCTTGTTTTTGACCAGGGGCTTGCTCCAGTTGTGCTGGTCGAAGCGCGCCAGCAGCCGGGCAAATCCCAGTTGATCAAACGGCAACCGCCCTTGGGACAGGAACCGCATGGAATTGTCGGAATCTTCAACGCAAATGCCGACGCCCGCACATTCGAGCAACGGATACAACCCCCGCACCGACAACTCCGCCAGTTCTTCGGACGGACGCGACAGATGCAGGTTCTGAGTCAGGCGGTGCAGCAGACTGATCTCTTCGTAGGTGAAGTCAATCTGCTGGCTGAGGGAATCCATTTCCACCTGCAACTCGGCCTCGCGATCGCGCTGTTTCCACTGGTCTTGCTGGCAGTCCAAGAGCCGGCGCAGCAGGCGGACATCGCAGACCGGCACGGAATCCAACCACTGGTCGGCATCGCGTTCGGAAACGCGCGCTTCCAGAGCGGCCAGATGCAACTCCGGCGGATGAACGCCCCGTGTCGGGAAGACGTATCCGGTGATCACCAGCCCCTCATGCGCCGGCATGGGGACGATGAAGTAGGTCAACTCGTCGCTGAGGACATCGACTTCGACCGCCGTCACGCGGGTCGGTTGCGACGCGATCCGCGGCGGCACATAGGCGAGCAATTCCGGATGTGATTTGGCCAGAACCCGGCCGAATTCCCATTCCACAAGCACGCACGGCAATCCGCTGGCATCGCTGAATTGTCGGAACACCGCCTCCACATCCGGATCGAGCGCAATCTCGGCTTCGCCGAGGTCGCGATTCTCTGAATTTGGTGTGTCGAGGAGCCGGGTTGTCATCGTCGAATTCCCCATGCGCCGAATGCCATGCGGCAGATCGGACCGCCAACACCCCCTGCCCGGCGATGACAAACAACGTTGAGCAACAAACAACGTCGAGCCAGCCAAACACACGAGGGCTGTGGAACTCTAGTTCATGCAATGAGTGGGGCAACCGGATGGTGACTTTTGGAATCAACGCCCGGGGTGACTTCGTCGGAACTTCCGGCGCGGAGACCGTGACCCGAACAGGCGGCATCCCCGGCACGGGCACCACAACCCGGCTGTCCGTTGCGGGTCGTTTCACCGCGCGGGTCAGGGGCGGCGCATGAATAACTGACGGGATTTGGCGAGGGCGAACCGTAGCATGGACGCCTCGTCCGTGCGGCAAGACGCGACCATCTGTGGAATTGGCCCGCACGGACGGACGAGGCGTCCATGCTACGTCAGTTGAAGATGCGCCGGTCCTAACCGCCTGTTGACCGCGCGGTCACGACGGGCGCTTGCCCCGGTCGCGGAGCAGGTCGCTGACCTGCTGCAGCAGTTGCTGTTCGCGCGACGTCAATGAACCGATGCCGTGCGCGTGGACCTTGGCCAGCAAGTCGTCGAGTTGCCGTTCGGCCTCTTCCTGCTGTCGGCGCAGCGCCTGCTCGCGCTGTTGCCGGCGTCGCTCGCGCCATTGATCCAACAGCCCCCGTTGGGAAGCGGCGGGCTGCGAGTTGCCGGCCGGCGGTTCCGACCGATCCAAGCTCGTGTAGCCTTCCGAAAAGTCATATCCCAGGAAGGATTCCTCATCGCGATCGATGACTTCGTGCTCAAAGAACTGCACAAGATTCGTCACGAATAAAATCGCGGCCAGGAACACAACCAGCGACCAGTCTCCATACACTCCAACCAGCGACAGCAACCCGGCCGCGACCATGCTGACCTGAACGGCGACGCGGTCGACCAACTCGGGATGGATCCGGGCCAACAATAGCGTCCGCACGATCCGACCACCGTCCAAGGGGAGGATGGGCAGGCTGTTGACCAGCAACAACAACCAGTTCACCGCGAACACAATCAGGCCCAGTTCCTGTAGCAGGTGTTCGTCGTGCAGTTGAGCGACGGGAAACTCCAACGGGTTCAGCACCCGCCACAGCGTCTCGGGCGCGTAATAGCTGGGAAATACGGTCAGGCAGATCACCAGATTCACAAACGGACCGGCCGCGGTGGTGACCAGTTGCGACCACGTGCCGCGCCCCGGCTGAACCGCTGCCAGTCCGCCAAACGGGGACAGGTGAATCTCGGTTGCGGTGCCGCCCGTCCATCGCGCCAGGCAAACGTGCCCCAGTTCATGCAGGAAGATGGAGAGCACCAGAATTCCCAAGACCGCCGCCCCCAGCGTCCATCCAAAGCGGAGCGGAAACAGCGGAATGAGGGGAAGAAACCACAGGCTGATGCGGATCTGAAGCGACCCGATCCGGGTGATCTCGAACGACGGCAGCATCCAATTCAGTCGTTCATTCATGACCCGAGCGCCTTGTCCGCGTGCCCCGAGAAAATTTCCGACCGGCAGTTGTGTCGGGCATCGTAGCCCGCACCGTCACGTTCCCAGTAACCCGAAGCGTAAGCGGGGGAATGGCGGGCCGTGGTGGCAGGCATCGTAGCCCGCACCGTCATGGCTGACAATCCGCCAGCGTTGTTGTGAATCACCGGGGTTGTGTGTCACGATTCTGGGTGGAATCCGAAACGCCGTTCTTGCAAGTCTGTCGAAGTCGCGGCGGCTCTTGGGCGAGCGGCACGAATCGGCAGACAAGCACGATGCGCAAGATACAAGCACGATGCGCAAGCGAGTGAGTTTTCAGACACACTCGCTTGCGCGTCGAGCTTGTATGGGGACAAACATTCATCTGCCGCTCGCCTTACTC
>JAYTIB010000932.1:0-2796 GCA_043732205.1 Schlesneria sp.
GGCGGGATATGTCGCGTTGCGTGATCCGGAACTGCTCGGGCAGATGGTTCACTTTGGCGTGCGCAGTCACGGGTATGAGTTTCCCAAGGATGGCTTTGGTTATCGGGGCCGGGCCTTGAAAGTGACTGGCGGCGGTGAGGAGTTGCTCAAGATCAAACGGCTGAACATTGCCGAGCGGCTGTATCGAGTGACCGGAGCGGGGATCTATGCCGACAGCGTGTTGCTTGGTCACCCGTCGCCGATTCAGCAGCCGTTGCTCAACGCACAAGTCGCGGGATCGGACAGCGTGGTGATGGCCGTGTATCGCGGCAAGATCCATTGGTTCTGGGGCGACACCAATCGGCTGCGGTATCCGCTTGGCAACTTTCAGGTGACCGGGGCGACGTCGAAGCTGCCAAGCGACGGGGGACTCGATCCGGCCGTCGGGGTGAACTTCGATTACTTCACCGGCGATGACGGGTTTGCCCGGCCGATGGCGAAGATGCCCGGTGAGGGACCGACTTGGATCTTCGGGGCCGTCGTGCTGAAAGACGCCGGTGGTCGCGAGCGTCTCTTCACCGGTTACGAAAAGGTCCGCCCCCCGTTGGAAATCTACGAGCGGGGCCTCTGTGAGTTCGACGACGACCGGCGCGAGTTCGTGAAGGTCAAGAGCTTCGACAAGGATGTGCCGCTGCATCTGCATGGACATCCGTTCGCCCACACGGTGTCCGGCGTGGAGTATGTCTACTTTGGTGATCCGTACCCCGTGATGCGGGTTCGCGCGACGGCCGATGCGCTACTGGATCTCAGCCAATACGAAGCCTTCACCTGCCTGGTCCCCGGCAGCCGTGACAAGTCAGCCCAAGTGGAACGCGACAGCAACGGCAAGGTGATCTGGGGCTGGAAGCGGGACACCGCGGCGATCACCTGGAGCCTGCAGGAATCACTCGTCAAGCAGAAGCAACTGCGGCCGGACGAGGTCTGGCTGAAGCTGACGGACGTCGACAGCGGCAAGGTCATCGAAGCGCACCGCGGTTCGGTGACCTGGAACCCGCATCGGCGACGGTGGGTGCTCATCACGACGCAGGTTCGCGGGACATCCATGTTGGGCGAGGTCTGGTACTGCGAGGCCGACCAGCCCGAAGGCCCGTGGATCAATGCGAAGAAAATCGTCACGCACGACAAATACAGCTTCTACAACCCAAAGCAGCATCCACAGTTCGCCGCCGGTGACGGGCGGTTCGTCTTCTTCGAGGGAACGTACACGCAGATGTTCTCGGGCAACACCGACCCCACGCCCCGCTACGAATACAACCAGATCATGTATCGCTTGGACTTGGCCGACCCGCGATTGGCGGTTGTTCAAGCAACTCGATAGCCGGGATGATTCACATCCCTTCACGAGCCGCGCTGTTCGTAGCTGAATTCGCAAGAATTCAGCGGACAATCTCACCACGACCTGAGTTCTTGCGAACTCAGCTACGACGCCGTGAACAATCCGGGATAGCCGGGCATTCAAGTCAGGCAGGCTGCGGCGTGAGGCTGTGATCGAGGACTTCGCGGTACAGCGCCGCGGTCTGGTCGATCATCCCTTCGACGCCGAATTCCCGTTCGACCAGGTCGCGGGCCGCGCGGCCGATGGACTGGGCTTTGGTCCGGTCGTCCAACAGTTCGACAATCCGTTCCGCGAGCGACTCGCTGTTGGACGGTGGCACGAGCAGCCCGGTTTCGTTGTCATGGACCGCGCAATAGACGCCTCCCACGCGGGTGGCGATCACGGGGCGGCCCATCGCCATCGCGTCGAGCATGATGGTCCCGATCCCCTGTTGCAGCGACGGGAGCACGAACACGTCCATCGCGGCCAGGGCATCGTCGAAGTCGAGCAGGTTCGGGACGAACGTGACCTTGTCGTTGATCCCGAGTTCGCGCGACAAGCGGCGCAGGTTGGATTCCTCGGGTCCGGCACCGGCGATCAGGAACTCGACTTCGCGGCCGGTCGCGAGAACCCGCGCGGCAGCCCCCAGGAAAAAGGGGAATCCCTTCACCGCTTCCAGCGGTCCTGCCGTCCCGACCACCGGAGTCCGGTCTGGTGCGAAGACCTTCAGCATCTCGCACGAGGCGGCCCGATCGACTCCGCTGTGAACCACCGTCACGAGGTTGTCGGGCAGCCGGGTCCGTTGGATGAGATCGGCCCGCACCGGTTCGCTGACGGCGATGATCCGTCGGCACCAGCGGCGGTCGATCGCCAGCCGTTCGTTCGGCTGCAGATAATCGTGGACGGTCAGCAGGAACGGTCGCCGCAGGTGGCGCGCAATCCACATTCCCTGAGCCAGCGCGCCGCGCGACTGCACGTGAATCAAGTCGGGCGGGTCCGACCACAACCGGCGCAGCAGCAGGCTCCGGACAACGTTTCCCCACAGGGGCCAGTCGAGTTGCGACAGCTCGTCGATGTGCAGTTCACGACGACGTTCGCGGTCGAGCATCCGGGCGTCCGGACAAATGACGCTGGTCCGAAACCCGCGCTGCGGCAGGTGCTCGGCCAGCCGCAGTGTGTAGGCGCAGCTCCCGCGGACGGAGAACCGTCCGGCAATCAACAGCACTGAAGGTTCGACTTCCGACATGGATCAGACCGCCGGGATGAGCCGGCTGTTCCTCTTAGGCGAACGGCAAAAGGCAGTCTACTCACATACAAGCACGATGCGCAAGCGAGTGTGCCTGTAAACTCACCCACTCACTTGCTTGCGCCGCGTGCTTGTAAGGATCGGCGCAGAATTAATTGTCGTGGTTCGCTCCGCGAACCAACGTTGGTTCGCGGAG
>JAYTIB010000933.1:0-2793 GCA_043732205.1 Schlesneria sp.
CGACCGCACGACCCAGCCGCAGCCCAGCGCGGCATACGCCTCGACCGGCCACCCCTGAGCCGCCGAATGAGCCAGCGCCGCCGACTGCATCCACTTCAGATACGAAATGTTGTTCGCATGCCCCAGCCCGTCGAGATCATGCTCGGCCACGGTGTGAGTCCATTCCAAGATCGCGGGCATCGGGTTTCCCTTTGGAGTGCGGCGATTCATCGCCGCTTTGCTTGCGGCTTTGCCGCTTTCATTGGATCGAACGGAGAAAAGAAAGCGGAGATGAATCGCCGCACTCCAAAGGGGGACGATCAACTCTGTTCTCCTCAATAATCTCCAACCTCCTCGCCGCCATCCACCGTCGCCAGCTTCTTGAGCACGGCAGGATCGGTCTTGGCCGAGAGGAATCTCACCGAACCATCAGCAATCAAGGCGTGAGCGCCGTTCGTGTGATAGCCGGAGATCCAACCAGCCGACTGCCCTCGTGTGGCCCCGTTGAGATTGATGCCTGTCGGTTGTGAAGCCACATCCACATCACGCGGCTCGGTCCAGACGATCTGTGAACCGCACGCCTCGACGACGAGCAACGTGTTGCTCGTTCCGTCGGTCATCTTGCTGATCGGCGTTCCGAGTGGATTCGATCCCACCGTGCGCGGGCCGGTCGGCATCGAGTACGTCGTGAACCAACGGCCTTGACTGTCTTTCGGGTAAGCGCTGGACGGGCAAATGTAAGCGCGAAGCTCATGCGTCGCGAGTTTTGCGTTTGGTCCCGAATTCCAAGCCGAAGCGAAATCGTAACTGCTGAACACAGATTGCTGATCGAGATACGGCAGGATGGCGACTCGCCACGAATGGGGCGGATCGCCCGCGCTGGCGGACGGGAAAGCCAAATATGTGTCGTGGTAGTTGTGCAGAGCCAGGCCGATCGATTTGAGGTTGTTCTTGCACCTGGTACGACTGAATGCCTCACGCGGATGCCCGAGGGGCGGCAACAAAAACCATCCCCAAAACAAACCGAGTCCGATCGTCACGGCCACGATCCTTCCAAACCGCTGCTCTTCGTACAGCTTGATGAAGTTCAGCGTGGTCCCGGCGACGGAGACCGACCAAACGGTCGTCACCAGTGGCAGCACCCAGGCATTGTCGTCGCAGCCGACGGAATAGCTGGTCCCCATCTGGCACAGAACGCCTCCGGCAACCGCAAAGGCCCACCATCCGATGATGTCTCGCTCCCGAACGGACTTTCGCCAACGGACTCGAACGATCAGCCACACCAGCGCGGCCAAGGTCAGTACCAGACAAACGACTCTGGCTCCGATGACCCACGCATACTCGGGAGGAGCGGGCGGAAAGTGGTACGTCATGCGAGGCTCCTCACGACATCAGACTTTGACTGCCACGTCGCTTGATCTTGTCCGTTGGGCCAGCGTGCAGCATAACCTTCCGCATCGCGTTTGCCTGCTTTCGGCGGGCACCTCAATTGAGAGAGAGCCTCGACCATGAACGCACCGCTGCTGGTTGACGAGAAGTTGGTGGAAGAGGCCCGGCAAGCCGGGCACCACGCGACGCCGGAGGAGGCCGTGCGGCAAGCGCTCGAAGAGTCTGTGCGCCGGCACAAACGACAGCGGATCGTCGAACTGTTTGGCACGATCGAGTATGACGAGTCCTACGACTACAAAACGGAACGAATGCCAGCCGGCGGAGCGGCTGGCCTACTGTAGTCCCGTCGCTCCGCCGACGGGACGCGGTGGCGAGTAACCGATGACTTCATTTGCCAGACAAAGGCAGTCCCGTCGGCGGAGCGACGGGACTACAGTAGGCCACAATGACCAATATCACTCCCGACGATTTGCAGTTCTTCGACCGTGAGCAGGATCATTCCATCGTCTGGAAACGCCTGCCGCACTGGACTCAGGCGGGGGCCATCACGTTCATCACGTGGCGGACCGCCGACTCGATGCCGAAGGACGTTCTAAGCCGATGGATGCGGGAACGGGATGAGTTCCTGCGACACAACGGCCTCGATCCCACTGGTGATTGGAAGCAGGCCCTGAGCCAACTTCCTCCGAAAGTGCGGGGTCGGATTCGTTGGTGGCTGTTCAATGAATGGGATCGGCGGCTGGATGGCGGGGCGGGGGAATGCGTGCTCACCGACCCCGAGTTCTCTTTGATCGTCATGAACAGCCTGCAACATTTTGACGGGGATCGCTACCTGCTGACTGATGCCGTCGTGATGCCGAATCACGTTCATCTGCTCGCCGCGTTTCGGTCGGAGGAGTTGATGCTGGAACAATGCAGATCGTGGAAGCACTTCACGGCGACGGCCATTCATCGTCGGCAGCGTGAGCTGGCACGCGTCCCGTCGGCGGAGCGACGGGACTACGGTAGCCCGGTCGCTCCGCCGACCGGTGGCTCTTCGTTAACGACCGACTCAACCTACGAGCCAAAAGAGTTCTGGCAGGTCGAACAGTTCGACCATCTCGTGCGCAGCCAGGCGCAGTTCGACTACTTGCGAAAGTACATCGCTGAGAATCCCGCCCGCGCGAATCTGGCTGACGGAATGTCTCGGCACTATTCCAAGCGACTCTGAAGCAGGAAGAAACCCGGCCGATGGAGCGACCTACTGTAGTCCCGTCGCTCCGCCGACGGGACGGGTTCGTCGTGTGCGATTGGTTGAGTGCGCTGGCTCGTGGCGATAGCCGCGTCTCGTCGGCGGAGCGACGGGACTACAGTAGCGCGACACCCATGCCATCACACCGCAGACGTTCAATCCGTCAGGTCGAACGTGAAGTTGTTTTTCGCGGC
>JAYTIB010000934.1:0-19306 GCA_043732205.1 Schlesneria sp.
CGCTCGGCCGCGTAGGCCAGGCAGGCGCGGATGTCCTCGGCTGTCAGGTAAGGGAAGTCATCCAGCACTTCTTGAGTGGTCATCCCGGCGGCAAGGTAAGACAGCACGTCGTAGACGGTGATCCGCATGCCGCGAATGCAGGGACGTCCTCCCCGTTTGCCGGGCTCGACGGTAATCAGAGATCGCCAGGATTGGTTCATTGATTCGGACTCCCTGCAAGCCAGCGTAGCCGACGAAATACTTGGGTCGTGTGGCTGACGTCGGTGGTCTTCGACCGCCTCCAGTGGCGTGGCGAACGCAGGGAACTCGAAGACTCGACCCGAGCCATCCAGCCCCGCCGCTCGCGTTGACCGCCTTGTTATTTGCTGTTTACGGTAGTTTCGTCATTGTTGCAAAAGATGCTTCCGCCTCACTAGCCATGATTTGAGCATTGCTAATTTCATCGATCAGTTTCTGAAGTACGGACACAACCGATCTCTTTGCGCGGTTAAGCGTTGTTGTCATCCTCGGAAGCGATGCGACGGCATCGCGCAAGCCCGAGATTTGGGAATTCGTTGTTTCCATCGATTCGCGAAATGTTCTTATGGACTGTAGATTGTCATTAAGCTGTTCGAGGTCTTCACCCTGAACACTGAAATCGACGACGAGCTCCGCAGCCTTCACCATGGCCTGCATTCCCGCGTTCAGGTGTCGACTGAACAGCGGTATTTCCGCATCCATGCGGAATACGAATTGTTCCATATCGCTCGCAGCCCTGTTAACGAGACGTTTTGCGGCTGTTCGACTTCCGGAATCTGGGCCATGCTGAAACGCGGTTGTTTCCGCACCGCGTTCGGTCATCTTATGACCCATCTCTTCGGTCGCAGTCGTGATTTTCGTCGTGATTTCAATCAGCGAAGCAAATTCGTCTTCGAACTGTTCCATCAAATCAAGAAGGCCGATGTCGTCTTCCTCGCTATCTGATCGTACGGTCCCCGGCGACGTAACCGTTGCTAAGGAAGTCGTGGACGGGGCTTTCGCAGTGCCCTGTTTGTTTCGCCATGCTTGTACCTGACGCGTTAAATGTAAGCGAACAAGACGTTCAAAATCATCTACTGAAGTAAACGGCCAATACAACGCGCCTTCTTTTCCGAGATGGTTTCGAAAGTCTGCCACTTTCGCGAGTTGGGTGTAGTCCAATTTCGAAGGAGCGACTGGCGCAGGCGTATCTTTGAAGTAGATCATCAATTGCACCGATGTTGAATCGGCATCAAACCTTTCTTTTGCGCGATCGAATTCTTCTTGTGTCCCTGAACCAGCTCTGCCAGTGGCGGTACCGAATCGGTACCACATGATGCCGATGAAAATGTCATAGTCATCTGGAATCTGAGAGTTGATAACAGCCTGTGCGTCATCCGCGAAACCGGGGTACGCGTGTGTTTCCCAGCGTATTAACTCAAGACGAAGCCCAAGCTCCCGAGACCATGCGTTGTTCAGATCTCGGATCGTCTCTTCGAGGCGGGCGCGTTCATCCTCTACGTCGCCGGGCGACGCGACAAAGACGGATAGTACAGTTTCTTGCCTCGACATTTGCGCTCCAATTGGCTGCAAATAAATGGGAATTGACCCGCCCGTTGGATAACTCAGGCATGCTTCTGACGCGGGCTTGGTTTTCAGGCGACGCAACATGCAGTTTGGACAAGAGTTTGTCAACGACGCAGTTGGGAATCCCGTTGCGTGCGATACCGTGTTAGCCCGCGCGCCGGCTATCCCTGATATCCCGGCGCGCGGGCTAACTCTGTTATCCGCGCAGGCAAGGAATGATGGGTTGGCGAATGACTCCACGGCCGAGGACGCGAACTCGGCTGCGACGGGCAGCAGCGATGTGTCGCCACTGAACCGGGCACCCGACGACTCGACGTGACGCCGGTCGTACGCGCGGTTGGGGGTGGGAGAGCGATGGCGAAGATCACGCGGAGCGCAGCAAGACGTCCGACATCGGCGCGTCGCTCAAGCTGAGAGCTTGCAGCACGCGGGCCAGCGTCAGGATCGCGTTGCAGGCGGGATAGGCTCCGCCGAACCAGAGGCGATGTTGGGCGCTGATTCCCAGGCTGGCGTTGAGTTGCGTGACGGTCGTTGGCAGTTGCGTCGCGGGGGCTTGATCCACTTGGCAGGCGGGGCCGAGAGACGTCAGCCATCCGGCGACGTCGGGAAACAGGGCCTCATCGACGACGATGCGGGCCGAGCGGTGTTCGTGCAATTCAAACAGGACCAGCAGTCGGGCCAGTTCACCCACTGACACAAGCTGCCCGCGTTCCGTGACGAACGCACAGCGTTCGCCGTCATCGTCGACGATCAGTCCGAGATGATGCTGGCCCGCCACGGTGGCCGATGCCACGCGGCGCACGTCGACATCGTGGGGATCGCTCAGATCCCGCCGGCGCACGGGCAGGATTTCATGCGTCAACCGGCAGGGGAGCCGGGTGAACAGGGCTTCGAGCACTCGCGGCAACTGGCGCGTGGCGGACCCGCAGACGACGTGCAGCGGTCGCAGCGCATGAAACAGTTTCCACAGCCCCGCCTGATACGGGACGGCGGCATGAAACGGACGCTGCGCTCCGGCCGATCGTGTGGGACGGACCACCTTCGACTTCGCTCGCGATTCCAGTTCGGCCAGCAACTCGGGCTGCATCCAGGGCTGGGAACCGCGTCCGGCAAAGTGGAATCCGGTCCAGGCCGGATCGCAACCGGACCCGGTGACGAAGACACCACCGGCGGCCTCCAGATGATGCACGGCGAAATGAAAGCAGGGGCGCGTGGTCTGTCCGAGGTCGATCACGTGGCAACCCATGCGACGCAGTCCCAACGCCACACCCACGATGATGTCGGGCGACGACGGACGTTCGTCGAAGCCGATCACCACGACCGGGCCGCGGCGCGCGGGAGTCGGTGCGTGAAGTGTCGGGATCGGGGAACTCGCGTCCGTCAAGAATGACGAAGGCTCGCCCGGAGTGGTCTCCGTCGAATCGAATGGCAGGGTCGCCGTGAGTGAAGCGGCGGGCCGTCCGATGCGCGGCTGCTCGTCCCACAGGAGCGAGGCGAACGCCGCCCCCCAATCAGCCGCGCGGGTCCGGTCGAGTTCGTTGAGGTAGATCCCCCGCACGCCATCGATCGTCACCAGTGACCGGCCGGCGCTCCGTTCCCACCGCGTGGTCCGCGTGCCCCGCAATTCCTGACTGTCTCCTGTCTTCTGACCCCTGACTCCCGCCCCCTGACGGCCTTGCTCGTTATGCCCGCATTCCCGGCATTCCGAGTAGCCCGAAGCGAGACGCGCCAGATGAACGCTGAGCGAGATCGGATGCGATTCACCGGGGCAGGTGAACGTCGGCCCGGTGTTGGACAGGACGAGGTGTGACAGCGAACGAGACACGGGATGCGGACCAATCGTCTCCTGCCCACTGCCCACTGCCCACTGCCCACTCCCCTCCGGTGCTCGGGGCGCTTGTTGCACACAAACTCCCGCGTCCGTGGAGTTCGTGCCGGGGCTGTGGTCTAATTCGACCGGCTGAAATCCCGTCCCTGGAAATCGGCTCATGACCTGTTCCTGTCCACTCGTCCGACTGACGACCTGTTGAAAAAACGTAGCACGGACGCCTCGTCCGTGAGAATTGAGTTGGGGTTCGCTCGGACGAGGCGTCCAAGCTACGGTTTTCAACAGGCCGTTGCGGGCGGGACTTGTATGACAAACGGTGTAACACGGTCAATCGGCGTCTGTCGTCGGTCGTATTTCCCTCTGACTCACTTGAAATTGTGCTCCCATGCATGCCGTTGAATTCCTGAAGCAGGTTCCCGACCAGATCCCGCCGGTCGCGGTGTTGTCGGGCGGGCAGCGGCATTTGAAACAGTCGGTGCTGGCCGTGCTGAAGAAGATTGTCACGCATGACGACGACACGTCGCTGACAACTTTCACCGGCCGTGACACCGATCTGCAATCGGTCACGGACGAGTTGCGCACGATCTCGATGTGGGGTGACCGCCGATTGGTGATCGTGGACGACGCCGACGAATTCGTCTCGAAGTACCGCGGACACTTGGAGAAATATGTCGACAAGCCCGCGAAGAAGTCGGTGCTGGTTCTGAATGTGAAGACGTGGATGAAGACGACCAAGCTCGCCAAGTTGGTCGCCGTGAGTGGTCTCGACGTGGACTGCTCGGAACTGAAGGGACCGCAACTGTTGAAGTGGTTGCAGGACACGGCCCGTGACTCGTACCAGCAGTCGCTGGCGCGCGAGGCCGCCGTGCTGCTGGTCGAACTGGTCGGCGAAGAGTTGGGGATGCTCGACCAGGAACTGTCGAAGCTGGCGTCGTATGTCGGTGCCGGTGCCAAGATCGGGTTCGAGGATGTGCAGAAACTGGTGGGTGGCTGGCGGACCGAGACGACGTGGGCGATGACCGACGCCGTCCGCGACGGCGACTTGGCCTTCGCCATTGATGCACTCGATCAACTGCTGACCGCGGGTGAGGCCAGTCAGAAGCTGCTGGGGGGAATCTCGTACGTCTTCAAAAAGTTCGCGCAGGCGACGGATCTGTCGCGCTCGTCGCCGCTCGATCAGGCCCTGCGACAATCGGGAGTCTTCCCGCAGGGGGTGGGACCGAGTCAGTCCTATCTGCGCCGGATCGGCCGCAGCAAAGCCGAACAGATCTTGAACCGTTTGCTGTCGACCGACACCGGCCTGAAGGGAGGCAGCCGCCTTCCCGAACGAATCCAACTCGAAAAGCTGCTGCTGGAATTGTCGGGCCGGTTGTGACCGTCTTCCTTCGTAGTCCGGACCCCTTGGTCCGGACGAGTCGCCAGCACGGGGTCGTGTGCGGAACGAACGGCGAGTAGCGAATGCAGAATGTGATCGTCAGGAACTCAAGCGGCGTTCGTGACACAATCTCCTGGTTCCTCCCACCCACTATCCACCATCCACGACCCACTCTCTTCAACAAGCACCCGGACCGCAGCATGCCCAGACTCGAACTCTCCGATTCCCAAATCGCGTCTTTCCACGCCGATGGCTACATCATCGTCCGCGACTTGTTGGACGCCGAAGAGATCGACCTGCTTCGCAACATCGCGAGGGCCGATCACGACCTGCAGCGCGATGCCGGCAGCCGGGCCGATGGCGAAGGTGGGTCGGTGAAGCTTGTCGTGCGGAACGATCTGCCGGACGACACCATCTATGGGGCCATCGTTCGCAGCCGGCGGATCGTGGAATCGATGCAACGGCTGCTCGGCGACGAGGTCTACCACTACCATCACAAGATGATTCTGAAGGAAGCCCGCATCGGCGGGGCGTGGGCGTGGCATCAGGATTACGGTTACTGGTACGGCAACGGCTGTCTGTTTCCCGACATGGGAAGTTGCATGATCGCCGTCGACCGCGCCACGAAAGAGAACGGTTGCCTGCAAGTGGTGAAACGCTCACACCTGTTGGGCCGGATCGATCACATCAAGGTCGGAGACCAAACGGGCGCCGATCCCGAACGAGTCGCCGCCGCGCTCGAACGGCTGGAGCTGGTCCATTGCGAGCTCGAACCGGGCGCGGCAATCTTCTTTCACGCGAACACGCTGCACCGCTCCGACCAGAACAAGAGCGAGCATCCGCGCTGGGCGTTCATCGCCTGCTACAACACGAAGCACAACGACCCGTACAAGGACTCGAAGCACCCGCGCTACAGCCCGCTCGAAACATGGGACGACTCGCGCGTGGCGGAGATCGGGCGACAACAGTGGTCGCGGATGCCTGTGAATTGAAATTCGTGGAGCAGCCACCATGTGGCCCGATGTACCCCGACTCACACGAGATCAGTATTACCGGCTCTATGAGAACGGTCTCTTCGACGACGTCCGCGTCGAACTCATCGACGGCTATCTGATTGACAAGGGACGACAGTCTCCCGCTCATGCGATGTCGGTGAGCCTCACTCACGAACAGTTGAGAGCCGAGTTCTCCGACGGCTGGTGGTGCCGCAATCAGGCACCGCTGCATTTGACGGAGTATTCGGTACCGGATGCCGACGCAGCGGTCGTTCCGGGAAATGCGCGAGACTACGCGGACCACCCGACAACAGCAGAACTCGTCGTCGAAGTCAGTGACACATCTCTCCAACTTGACTTGAGTACGAAGGCGGAACTCTACGCCCAAGCCCTCATTCCCGAGTATTGGGTCGTCGATTTGATCCATCGCCAGTTGATCGTTCACCGGCAACCGAAGCGACCACGCTCGGGACCGGCACGCTACGAAGAGGTCACGGTGTACGAGACCGATGCCGTCGTGAAGCCGCTCGCCAAACCGAGAGCTTCCGTCAAGGTGGCCGACCTGCTGCCGTGATGGAGGATGGGCACTTCTGCCCGTCCGGCTCTGGCGTTGAAGACTGGACGGGCAAGAGTGCCCATCCTACATCGCCTCATTTGCGGAACTTGATCGCCGCGAACTCGCGCATGCGGTTGGTGATGGCCGGCTCGACGGGCAGCCGTTCCATCGAACTGGCACCGTAGAAGCCGACGATCCCTTCGGTGTGGTCGAGGATGTATTGAGCATCGGCGGGTTCGGCGATCGGGCCGCCGTGGCAGAGGACGAGGATGTCTGGCTTGACCCGCTTGGCGGCGTCGTGCATCGACTGGCAGCGTTTGGCCGACTCTTCGAGCGTCACGGCCGTCGTGGCCCCGATCATCCCCTTGGTCGTCAGGCCCATGTGCGGGATCAGGATGTCGGCTCCGGCTCCGGCCATCGAGGCGGCTTCATCATCGTTGAAGCAATACGGTGTCGTCAGCAGGCCCATTTCTCCGGCCAAGCGGATCATGTCGACTTCCAGACCATAGCCCATGCCCGTTTCTTCGAGACCCACGCGGAAGTTGCCGTCGAACAGTCCGACGGTGGGAAAGTTCTGCACGCCGGAAAACCCCGCCGCCTGAACTTCTTTCAAGAAGAGTGGCATCAGGCGGAACGGGTCGGTCCCGCAGACTCCGGCCAGGACGGGTGTCTTGGTGGCGACCGGCAGCACCTCGCGCGCCATGTCCATCACGATCGCGTTGGCATCGCCGTACGGCATCATCCCGGCGAGAGACCCGCGGCCCCCCATGCGGAACCGACCCGAGTTGTAGATCACGATCAGGTCGATCCCGCCCGCCTCTTCAAGCTTCGCCGACAGCCCGGTCCCCGCCCCGCCACCAATGATCGGCTGGCCGGCCGCGACCTTGGCTCGCAGGCGGTTCAGGATGTCTTCGCGTTGGAACAAGCTCATGGTGTTGCTGCTTCTCGTTTTGGTCTTCGTGTTTGTCTTGGCTTTGTCGCCAGGCTTTGCGGGGAGTGTCGAGGTTAGGGGCTGGGCATCTTTTAGTTCCGAGAGTTCGCCAGGACTTCATCTGTGTTCATCTTTCTGCCTCTCTCTTTCTGTCTCGCTGCTTTGCCGGTAGAGGAAGAAGGAGACAGAAAGAGAGAGGCAGAAAGATTACTGAGTCTCGCTGGCCACTCTCGGACGGAAAAAATGCACGGATCCTTAGTGTCAGGGGGCTTTGTGTTCGACGATGCGCCAACTTTCAAGCAGGTTGAATGGCGACTTTCAAAACCAAGTCACCTCGTGCCATTCCTTGGATTTGGTCGATCAGCCGATATCGATTCTCGGGCTCGATCATTTGAAGATCGCAGGCGCGGTCCACCAGTCGCAGAAATGCCGTGCGCGTTCGGATCAGTGTGTCATATTGGTCGCCTCGGGAACTGGTGGGAAACGGCTTTTGGATTGGATTCCCAAACTCATCAAGGTTGTCCGGTCCACCCTGCTTGGCAACGAAGTTCGCGTACGCGGTCTGCATCTGCTGGCGACGTTCGTCGTATCCTCGCTGTACCTCCACGAGATGAGCGTATTCCTGCAACCAGAAGTCGAAGTTGGCGACGTATCCGACGAACAATTGCGGCTGAGTGGACGCGGCGTGTTCAAACACAGTCGCCAGTGCGTCACCGATTGTCAGCATATACTGAGACATGATTGGCTCCTGAAGAGACCATTGCAGCCATCACAACGAGTTGCAAATACCAAGGAGCCCCTCACCCGCACCCCGCAAAGCCGGGGCGCGGGGACATGAGAGGCCGAGGCTCACCGATCGATCGGGCATCCGCACGCTCTGAGTACCGCTTCCTGAACGGCCAGCGCGTGCGTCGGGGATTTCGCGAGTCACTATACCGAACCGCTCGATTGGCACGCGACCGAGTGGCTGACCACGCGCCGGTCTTGCATCCGGACTCCGGCGTCGCCATCTTGACTCGCAAATCGACGTGCCCGGTCAATCATTCTCTCGGCGAGACGAACATGACAGACTTCATTCCCGGTCCGGTGGCTCCTCCTCGACGGATTCTGATGGGCCCCGGTCCCAGCGACATTCATTCCCGAGTTCTGCTCGCGATGGCGGCACCGACGGTAGGTCATCTCGATCCGTACTTCCTGAAGATCATGGACGAAACGCAGTCGATGCTGCGACAGGTTTTCCGCACACAGAATCGGCTGACGCTGGCGATCAGCGGGACCGGCAGCGCCGGGATGGAGGCCGTTGTCGCCAACCTGATCGAGCCGGGCGACAAGATGATCGTCTGCGTCAACGGCGTGTTTGGTGGTCGCATGGCCGACGTTGCCGGACGCTGCGGGGCTGTGGTGATCAAGCTGGAGCGTCCGTTTGGCGAGATCTTCTCGTCCGAGGAAATTGAAGCCGCGGTGAAGCAGCATCGTCCCAAGGTGCTGGGGATTGTGAATGCCGAGACCTCGACGGGGGCTTCGCAGCCGGTCGCGGATCTGGCGCGGATCTGCCACGAACACGACGTCCTAATCGCTGTCGATTGCGTCACGTCACTCGGCGGTCAACCGGTCGAAGTCGACGAATGGGGCCTCGACGCCGTCTACAGCGGGACACAGAAGTGCCTCAGTTGTCCGCCCGGTTTGGCACCGGTGACATTCAGTGACCGGGCGGTCGCCGCGATCGATGCTCGCAAGACGAAGGTTCAGAGTTGGTATCTCGACATGCAGATGGTGAAGGACTACTGGGGCAGCAATCGCGCCTATCACCACACCGCGCCGATCAACATGAATTACGGTCTGCACGAGGCCCTGCGGATCGTACTGGAAGAGGGTCTGGAAGCTCGATTCGCCCGGCACCAGAGGAATCATCTGGCTCTCAAGGCGGGTGTGATGGCGATGGGACTGGAGTATGCCGTCAAAGAGGGGCAGCAGTTGCCGATGTTGAATGCCGTGGTGATTCCTGCCGGAGCAGACGATGCCTCTGTTCGGAAGCAGCTCCTGAACGAGTTCGGCATTGAGATCGGCGGGGGTCTCGGTCCGATGAAGGGCAAGACGTGGCGCATCGGTTTGATGGGGGCGGCCAGTTGCCCGGCGAACGTCCTGGTGTTCCTAGCAGCCTTGGAGAAATGCCTGTTGGATCAAGGGCTTAAGGTGAGTCCGGGGGCGGGCGTTGGGGCGGCCAACCAAGCCTACCGGGCTGGCTGACCGCAGCCGATCGGATCGACAGTATTCTCCGAAATCTGCTGGGACGGGTATCGTCGACCCATGAATCTACTTGACGTTTCCGATGCGTTCTCGCTAGGCTCTCCCCTCCGCCAACCGGTTAACCCTCGTTGCCCCGCCGAAATCCACTGCGATTCCACCCACCCGACCAAGTAAGTCGTAACGACTCCCCACGAGAAACCAATATACAGATGGTGGTGAGACGCCCTCGTCTGAAATGCCCGGTCCGACGTCAGTCGGCATTGATCGTCTGAAATGTTCAACCAGAACTGAATGTGCTCGATCTCTTCAACCTGTTTCGAGTGGAGCTTTCGTCATGCAGCAGAATTGTAATCCCGGCCACTTCCAACGGCTCAATCGCCGTGGTTTTCTGTCCATCGGCGCTCTGGCAGGAGCGGGACTGACGCTGCCGCAGTTGTTGCGGACGGAATCGGCCTACGGTGATCTGAAGAACTACAAGAACTTCGAAGGGACCGCCAAGTCGGTCATTCACATCTACCTGCCCGGTGGGATGGCCCACCAGGAATCGTTCGATCCCAAGCCGAATGCTCCGATCGAATACCGGGGTGAGATGAAGCAGGTGGCGACGAAGATCAGCGGCGAACTGTTCGGCGAAACGCTCGCCAAGACCGCCGAAGTCGCCGACAAGCTGACGGTCATCCGCTCGATGACGCACGGTGAAGCCGCCCACGAACGCGGCACCCACAACATGTTCACCGGTTACCGGCCGAGTCCGGCCTTGCAGTATCCCTGCATCGGCTCGGTCGTCAGCCACGAATACGGTCCCCGCAACAACCTGCCTCCGTACGTCTGCATTCCGAACATGCCCAATG
The DNA here is from genome assembly GCA_043732205.1 of Schlesneria sp. Taxonomy (GTDB): domain Bacteria; phylum Planctomycetota; class Planctomycetia; order Planctomycetales; family Planctomycetaceae; genus Schlesneria. Next base: position 10,368 of record JAYTIB010000934.1, read on the forward strand.
AATACGCCGGCAGCGGCTATCTCAGTTCGGCGTTCGCTCCGTTCAGCCTGGGAAGCGACCCGGCGGCTGGTGGCTTCAAGGTCCGCGATCTGGACCTGCCCGGTGGTGTGGACGACAGCCGGTTTGCCACCCGACGTTCCGCGTTGGAAGCGGTCAACGCTCACTTTCAGAAGAAGGAAAAGTCGGACGATCTGAAGGCGATGGACACGTTCTACGATCGGGCCTACAGCCTGATCTCTGCTCCGGAAGCCCGCCAGGCGTTTGACATCGAAAAGGAATCGGCCCAAGTTCGCGATGAATACGGTCGCAACACCGCCGGTGCCCGCATGCTGCTGGCCCGTCGGCTGGTTCAGGCCGGTGTTCGCTTGGTGAATCTGACCTATGGCGGTTGGGACATGCACACGGGCATCGTCGGTGGCTTTAAGAACCAGATGCCAGCCTTCGATCAGGCATTCTCGACGCTGATCAAGGATCTGGAACGGACCGGGCTGCTTAAGGAAACGCTGGTCATGGTGTCGTCCGAATTCGGCCGGACTCCCAAGATCAACGCCCAAGCGGGACGCGATCACTATCCGAAGGTCTTCAGCGTGGTGCTGGCCGGTGGTGGCATCAAGGGTGGCTACATCCACGGTTCGTCCAATTCCACCGCTTCCGAACCGGAAGAGTTGGCGATGGGACCGGAAGACCTGTTCACCACGGTCTACCATTGCATGGGAATCGTCGCCGACAAGGAACTGATGGCACCCGGCGATCGTCCGATCGAAATCGTCGACAACGGCAAGGTGATCAAGGAACTGTTGGCCTGATCGGGGCCGGTGTTCTGAAACAGTGCCAAGGCGTTTTCCACGCCACACACCATAATGAAACCTCACACGGATGGTCGGGGCAGCCCGACCATCCGTGTTCTGCAAATGCAGACCGCTCGCCGAACTCCTTCCCAATTCCACGTCGTTTGCTGCCGCACGATTCATCGCCCGATGATCTCCGGCCAAGGGGGCACAATGACGGTACGACCGTTCGCTCAATTCGCTTTGGCTTTGTTCGTGCTGGCATCCGGCGCGGCATCCACATTCGCCGCCAGCCCGGTGCTGTCGAACATCCTGCCGCGTGGTGGCCAGCGAGGCACCGACGTCGAGGTTCTGTTCAACGGCCAGCGACTGGAGGATGCCCAGGAGCTGATGATCTACGAACCGGGGATCGAAGTCGCCGAATTCGCGGTGGTCAGCCCCACACAGGTGAAGGCCAAGTTGAAGGTGGCCGCCGACTGCGTTCTGGGAACCAAGCACATCCGCGTGCGAACCGCCAGCGGCATCTCGGACCTGCGGACATTCCGCGTCGGCGCGTTGCCGAGTGTCGCCGAGAAAGAGCCGAACAGCGAATTCGCCGCGCCGCAGATCGTTGCCAACAACGTCACCGTCGAAGGGATCATCCAGAACGAGGACGTCGACTACTTTGTGATTGAAGCCAAGAAGGGCGAGCGGATCACGGCCGAAGTTGAGGGGATTCGGCTGGGGGACACGATGTTCGACCCGTACGTCGCGATCCTGAATGAAGCCCGTTTTGAACTGTCGACCAGTGACGATGCCGCGTTGATCTGGCAGGACGGCGTGGCGTCAATAATCGCTCCGGCCGATGGCAAGTACATCGTGCAGATCCGCGAAAGCAGCTACGGCGGCAATGGAGCGTGCCACTACCGTTGTCACATCGGCAGCTATCCCCGTCCCCTGGCGATCGTCCCCGCGGGTGGCAAGCCCGGCACAAAGGTGGCGGTCCGGTTCCTCGGTGATGTGTCGGGTGAGTTCACCCGTGAATTCGACCTGTCCGCAGTGGGCGGCCCGGACTACGAAATCTTCCCGCAGGATGACAAGGGGATCGCTCCTTCGGGCATGCAGTTCCGGCTGACAAGCCACGAGAACTCGGTCGAGGTGGAACCGAATGAAACGATCCAGCAAGCCACCAAGGCTGTCGGCATGGTCGCCTTCAATGGTGTGCTCGCTTCCAAGACCGATGTCGACTTCTACGGCTTCACGGCGACCAAGGGCCAGAACATCGACATCCATGTCTACGCCCGCCGGATCCGGTCGGAACTCGATCCGGTCCTGATCCTGTACAACGCGCAGGGTGGGGCGATTGCGAGCAACGATGACACCGGCGGTCCCGACAGTTTCATTCGCTTCGCGGTTCCCGCGGATGGCGAGTACTTCCTGCAAGTTCACGATCATCTCCGGCGCGGCGGCGATGCCTTTCATTACCGGATCGAGTTGACTCCCGTCGTGGCGACATTGGCGCTGGGAATCAATGAGTTCGTCCAATACGTCGAACCGAAACTGGCGATCCCCCAGGGGAACCGCTTCCCGCTGTTGATCAACGCGAGCCGCCAGAACTTTGGTGGCCCGCTGGTCTTCAAGGGTGAGAACCTGCCGCCGGGAGTCGTCGTCGAATCGTTCGGCATGTCGGCCGATCAGAATGTGATGCAGGTGATTCTGGCCGCCGCCCCCGATGCGGCTGTTGGAGGCAAGTTCGGTCAACTGGCGGCGACGCTCGAAGATCCCGCCAATCCAACTCCCCCCACGGGGTTTGTGCGACTGCCGACCGTCTTGGTGCGCGGTCAGAACAACAACCCGTTCTGGACCGAACGCACCCAGTCCCTGGCGGTGGCCGTCACGCAGAAGGTGCCGTTCACGCTGCAGATCGTCGAACCCAAAGTGCCCCTCGTGCAGGGGGGGCAGATGTCGCTGAAGGTCATCGCGACGCGCGAGGGGGACTTCAAGGCACCGATCAAGATCGAAGTGCTGCTGAATCCCAACGGCATGAATTCCAGTCGCGAGATCTCGATCGCCGAGGGTCAGACTGAAGCGCTGATCACGTTGAACGCGGCGGGCAACGCCCAAGTCAAAGAGCACAAGATTGCAGTGCGCGGCGAAGCGACTGTGGGCAGCGGACCGGTGATGGTCTGTTCACCCTTCGCCAACCTGCGGATCGCCGAATCGTATCTGAAGTTCACCTATGAATCCGCCGCGGTCGAACTCGGTGCCGAAACGGAACTGGTCATCAAGGTCGAAGCCGCGAAGCCGTTCGAAGGGAACGCGACCGTCCAGTTGCTCGGCCTGCCGAACAAGGTCACGACGACTCCGGCCGAGTTCAACAAGGACGCCAAGGAGTTGGTCTTCAAAGTGAAGGCCGAAGCGGATGCCAACCCCGGCAATAACAAGGCGTTGTTCTGCCAGGTCGTGGTGACCGAGAACGGCGAGCCGATCATCCACAACCTCGGCACCGGCGCAATCCGCGTTGACAAGCCGCTGCCACCGAAAGTGGCCCCGATGCCGGTGGCCCAAGGGCAGCCCGCTCCACCACCGCAACCGGCACCGGTGCAAGCGAAACGGCTAACGCGGCTCGAACAATTGCGGCTCGAACAAGAGCAGCGAGTAAAGGGCCAAGGGGGTGCCGGGAAGAGCGAGTAGGGCCAGCCCGATGAACAACAAGCTACATTTCGGCGTCAGTGAACTGCATAAGGCATCCATTCATCGGCTTGATGACGCGCGGGCACTGTTTTGCGCCAGTCGCTGGCGTGCATGCATGTACGTTGCGGGTTATTCGATTGAATGCCAGTTCAAAGTCCGGCTGATGAAGAGGTACAATTGCCGAAATCTGATTGAATTGGAAGTGGAGTTGCGGGATCGAAACCTGTTGCCGAAAGAGTCTACAATCTTTACTCATTCGCTGAGCATCCTGTTGAAGCTGGCGCAGGACGCGAATCGTCTTCAGCAGAATTTGGAATTGTGGAAGGCGTTCAATCTTGTGAACCAATGGGTGCCAGCGTGGAGGTATTCAGGCGATTTGTCAAACCGGGATGACGCCAACGATTTTTTGAAAGCCGTTGAACAGTTGCGTCACTGGGTCGGCAACAATCTTTGAAGAAAGGCGATCATGGTTGACTCTGCGCTGATCGAGAAGGTGCGAAACGTACTCATCACGTCCTACTTCAACGATGCGGGTGATTTTGTCGACGTCTCGGAGGGCCCCGCCGACGATATCCACATTGTCATTGTCAGCCGGAAATTCGATGCTCAACCGGCGAGTCGCCGACTGAAACAGGATCTCATCTGGTCGGTTCTTGTGCAGAAACTGCCACCTGAAGATTGGGGCCGGGTCTCACTAACGGTCGGCACCAGCCCCGAAGAGGTTAAAGCGTTTTAATGTTTCTGTGCCGCACGTAACTCATTTCAGAACTTAGAATCACTCAGGATTCCGCCCATGTCATTTTGCTCGACCATCCTCAAGCTTAGTTGCAGTTTGGCCACCATCGCATTGGGTGATGTCGCGGTTACTAAACTATTTGCCGAGTCACCACTGACGCAGCTCAACGTCTATCCCACGGACATCAACCTCACGACCAACAAGGACCGCCAACTGGTGGTCGTGCAGGCGGTGCATGCCGACGGCATCACGCATGATGTCAGCAAGCAGGCGACGTTCACGCTGGCCAATCCGGCGATCTCTCGACGTGACGGCACGACGTTCTATCCCGTCGCCGATGGGCAGACCGAGTTGAAAGTGGAGTTCGGCGGCCAGATGCTGACGGTGCCCGTCAAGGTGGAACGCGCCGCCGAAACCAAGGCCATCAGCTTCAAACTCGATGTGATGCCGATCTGGATGAAGACGGGTTGCAACACGGGAAGCTGTCACGGAGCCGCCCGCGGCAAGGACGGATTCCGGTTGTCGCTGTTCGGCTTCGATCCCGATGGCGACTACAACCGCATCACCCGTGAGATGCCCGGCCGGCGCATCGACTTCGCGGTCCCCGAAGCCAGCCTGATGATCGAAAAGTCGATCGGGGTGGTTCCTCACACCGGGGGCAAGCGGTTCGAGAAGGAATCGGAACTCTGTCAGACCGTCGTCGATTGGATCAACGCGGGCTGCCCGCGCGACGCGGCCGACGTCGCCACCTGCATCGCCCTGGATCTGTATCCGAAGGACGGCGTTCTCGACGGTCAGGGTGTGACGCAGCAGGTGACGGCCCGGGCGAAATACTCAGACGGTACCGACCGCGACGTGACGTCGCTGGCGCTCTACCTCTCGAACAACGACACATCGGCCGCGATCTCGCCTGATGGCATGATCACTGCCGGGACACGCGGCGAAGCGTTCGTGATGGCGCGCTTCAGCACGTTCACCGTCGGTTCGCACTTCGTCGTGCTGCCGAAGGGACTGATGTACGAGGACAAGCCCAAGGCGCAGGTCAACTACATCGACGAGCTCGTCAATCTGAAACTGAAGAAGCTGCGGATCGATCCCTCGGGCAAGGCCTCCGACGAAGCCTTTCTGCGGCGCATCTATCTCGATCTCGTCGGGCTGCTGCCGAGTGAAGAGGAATACGTCAAGTTCATGTCGAGCACTGAGCCGGACAAGCGCGACAAACTGATCGACGAACTGCTCAGTCGCAAGGAGTTCACCGAGGTCTGGGTCGGCAAATGGGCCGAGTGGCTGATGATGCGGTCCTCCAACCAGACCAGCCTGAAGTCGATCACGCTCTATTACACGTGGCTCAGCGAACAGATCGCCGACAACGTGCCGCTCGACAAGATGGTCCGCGAAATCCTCGGTGCGAACGGTGGGACATTCAAGAACCCGCCCACGAACTTCTACCAGATCGAACCGGACCGCCTGAAGGTGGCCGAGAACGTCGCGCAGATCTTCATGGGCATGCGGACTCAATGCGCCCAGTGCCACAACCATCCGTTCGACCGCTGGACGATGGACGACTACTACAGCTTCGCCGCGTTCTTCGCCCAGATCGGCCGCAAGACGGGCGAAGATTATCGCGAGCAGATCGTGTTCAACTCGGGGGGCGGCGAAGTGAACCACCTCGTGGGTGGGCGCGTGATGCCGCCGGTGTTTCTCGGTGGCGGCCCCGCCGATGTGGCGGGCAAGGATCGCCGCGTTGTGCTCGCCGACTGGCTGGCGTCACCGAAGAACCCGTACTTCGCCCGGAACTTCGTGAACCGGATCTGGCACCACTTCTTCAACATCGGAATCGTCGAGCCCGTCGACGACGTGCGCGTCAGCAATCCTGCTTCGAACGATCCGCTGCTGACGGAACTGGCCAAGCGGTTCACCGAATCCAACTACGACTTCAAGGCCTTGGTGCGGGACATCTGCCGGTCCGAGGCGTACCAGCGGTCGACTGAGAAGAACACCAGCAATGAAACGGACGAGCGGAACTTCGCGTCACAGACGCTGCGCCGGATCAAGGCCGAATCGATGCTCGACATCATCAGCCAAGTGACGACGACGAAGGACAAGTTCCCGCGGTTGCCGCTCGGCGCACGGGCCGTTCAGATCGCGGACGGGGCGACCAGCACCTACTTCCTGACCACGTTCGGCCGGGCAACGCGCGAGACCGCGTGTTCGTGCGAAGTGAAGATGGAACCGACGCTGTCACAGGCGTTGCACCTGCTGAACGGTGACACGACCAACAGCAAGATCCAGCAGGGTGGACTGATCGCCAAGATGTTGGTCGACAAGGCGCCGCCCGAACAGGTCATCGAAAAGCTGTACATCCGCTGCCTGAGCCGCAAGCCGACACCGGAGGAAGCGGCCGCTCTGAAGCCGTTGTTCGTGGAGGGAAGCGACGCCAAACGCAACCTCGACGACATCTTCTGGGCGCTGCTCAACAGCCGGGAGTTCCTGTTCAACCACTGAGGCGGCATTCATGGCTTTTCGTATCGATTTCTCGAAGAAAGCCCTGGAACATTTGTCGGGATTGGAACCGCGACATCAAGCGACAATTCTCGACTCGCTGGAGGAGCAGTTGGCTCATGAGCCGACCGTGGAAACGCGAAATCGAAAGCCGATGCGGCCGAATCCAATCGCCGCATGGGAACTGCGGATCGGAGACTTTCGAGTGTACTATGATGTCGTGACTGAACCCGATCCCGTTGTGTCGGTCCTCGCCATCGGGGTCAAGAGCCACAATCGAGTGACGATCGGCGGAGTCGAGGTGCAGTTATGACCGTAAAAAGACTGGAATTGTCGGAAGCAACGGCCCCACTGGCGGACGACGTCCGACTGGCGGATTCCGAAACGACCGTGGTCGTGGAAGACGGTTTGCCCGTCGCCGCAGTCGTTTCGCTGGCCAACACAGATTTTGAAACAATCTCACTCTGTCAGAATCCTCAGTTCATTGAGATCATCGAGGCCAGCCGTGCAAGCATGAAGACTGAGGGTGCTCTTTCCCTCAATGAAGTTCGCCAGCGGCTTGGACTCCCTTTGCAACAAACTCCCTGAGATGGCACGGGAACTCGGGTTTGGGTTTCCAATTTTCCCTGGCGACACTTTGGTGCGGTCGCGTTGATCGTGATCCGAAAATGAATTGCGGAGACTTGAAATGCGGATTTGTGTGGTCTGTTGTTTGTTGGCGCTGAGCGGTGTTGCGGTTCGGGCGGAAGAAAAGACCGCCGCGACGGCACCCAAGGACGAGAAGATCACGTTTGATCAACACATCCTGCCGATCTTTCGCGAGAAGTGCGGCGCGTGCCACAACGCGAACGACAAGAAGGGCGACCTGATCCTCGACAACTACGGTCTGGCGATGCAGGGGGGCGCGTCGGGCGAAGTCGTCGGGACCGATGGCGATGCCTCGCTGAGTGTGCTCTATCTGGTCGTCTCCCATCAGACCGAACCGAAGATGCCGCCGCAGCAGCCGAAGCTGCCGGATGAACAACTCACCCTGATCCGCAAATGGATTGAAGGGGGAGCCCTTGAGAACTCCGGCAGCAAGACCAAGCCCAAGAAGAACATGGCGGTCGCGAAGGTCGAGATCTCGAACCAGCGGCCGGCCGGGCCGCCGCCGATGCCAGTGAATCTCCCGATCGATCCGCTGCTCGTGGCCAGTCGCGGGAACGGCGTGACGGCACTCGCGGTCAATCCGTGGTCGCCCGTCGCCGCCGTCGCCGGACACAAGCAGATCTTCCTGTACAACACGGTGTCGCTGGAACTGGAAGGGGTGCTGCCGTACCCCGAAGGAGTCGCCCACATCCTCAAGTTCAGCCGTGACGGCCTCTGGCTGATGGCCGGTGGTGGGCGCGGATCGCACTCGGGCAAGGTCGTGTTGTGGGACTTGAAGACCGGCAAGCGCATCGCCGAAGTTGGTGCCGAATACGACGTCGTGCTGGCGGCGGACATCAGTCCCGATCACACGCAGGTGGCCCTCGGCGGTCCCAAGAAAATCGTCCGGGTGTACGACACCTCGACAGGCGAACTGCTCTACGAAAAGAACAAGCACACTGACTGGATCACCGCACTCGAGTTCAGTCCGGATGGCGTGCTGCTCGCGACGGCCGACCGCAGCAACGGCCTCGTGGTGTGGGAAGCGTTCACCGGGCGCGAGTTCTACTTCCTGACCGGGCACACCGGTCCGATCACCGACGTCAGTTGGGCGCCCGATTCCAACATCCTCGCGTCATCGAGCGAAGACACCACGATCCGCCTGTGGGAAATGCAGAACGGCAACCAAGTCAAGAACTGGGGGGCCCACGGCGGCGGTGTTTCGGCGGTCGAGTTCACCCGCGACAACCGCATCGCTTCGACCGGCCGCGACAACACGGCCAAGCTGTGGGACATCAACGGTGCCGCGATCCGCCCGTTTGCCGGGCTGGGTGATCTGGGGATGGAGGTCGCGTTCGACACCGATGCCGACCGGATGTTCGCGGGCGATCTGACGGGCGTCGTCCATGTCTGGAATGCCAAGGACGCGGCTGTCATCGGGCAACTGAGCACGAACCCGCCGTCACTGGCGAAACGCATTGAAGTCACCGGTGTGGCCTTCGCCGCCTCGGAAGCCGCGTCCACTCAGTCCATCGCCGCCGTCGCCGCGTTGAACAAGGGAATCGCCGATCGCAAGGCAGTGGCCGACGCGGCGGTGAAGTTGTCCACTGAAG
>JAYTIB010000935.1:0-7346 GCA_043732205.1 Schlesneria sp.
CCAAAGCGGCGTCGAGCCGCCGCACTCCACAGGGAATTCATCAGGCGTCGAACGCGAACGCAGTATGGAAACGCGGATGGTTCCATACTGCGTTCACGACTCCTGTTTCACCATTCCACTCCGATCAGACGTCCGTCAAACCGGCCACTTCCCATCCCTTGCGGTAGGGGCGACGGATCAGGCGGGCGGCGGCGGGTTGGTTCGTGAACTTCAGGTTCGCGGCGTCCCATTCCAGCTTCTGGTCGGGGAAGAACGTGGCGACTCCGCCGAGCAGCACGCTTTCGGTCAGTGGTCCCGCGTAACCGAAGTGCGCGAGCGTCGTGCCGTTCCCCCGGATCGCTTCCACGAACTGGTGCCAGTGATTGTCGCCCGCGATCTTCGGACGGACGAAGCCGGCGAACTGTTTTTCAGGGAGCAGGATCGGCTGCGCCACGTGCGGCAGCAGCAAAGCTCCCTTTTCACCGATGAACAGCGACCCTTGATCGGGCAGACCCTTGTCACCGAGCACCGGTCCCGTCACCTCCTTCGAGGGACGCCGATCACCGTCGTACCAGGTGATCGGGAACGTCGGCCCGACCGAGAACTTGGTCTCGGGGAACGTGAAGTGGACTTCGGCATCGTTGGCCCAGTTGGTGGCGGACGGAGCCGGGCCCTTCGAATGAGCGGTCAGCGGCGCGGTCAGATCCATCGCCTTGAAGACGGGGTCGAAGATGTGGCAACCCATGTCACCGAAGGTTCCCGTGCCGAAATCGAGCCGCTTCCGCCAGTTGCCGGGATGGTAGTAGCCGCCCCCGATGAACGGCCGCTTCTCACGGACGCCGAGCCATTGGTCCCAGTCGAGCCCGGCGGGAACGGCGTCCTCGCGACCCGGCAGCGGCGCCGAATCGCCCCACTTCTTGCTGCTCCACGAATGGACTTCCTTCACCTTGCCGATCGCCCCCGTCTGAATCAGCGCGACCGCCGTGCGGTACGCGGAATCCGAGTGGATCTGGATGCCCATCTGGGTGACCAGTTTCTTCGCGGCGGCCACCGTCGCCAATTGCCGCGATTCAAAGACGTCGTGAGTCAGCGGCTTCTGACCGTACACATGCAGACCATGCTGCATCGCGGTCATGCCGATCGGCGCGTGCATGTGGTCGGGGGTCGAGACGTTGACGGAGTCCAAGTTCTTGTGTTCCTTGTCGAGCAACTGCCGCCAGTCCTGATAGACGCGCAGTTCGGGGAACCGCGCCTTCAGGGCTTCGGCACGCGGCAGGTCAACGTCCGCGACGCAGATCAGCTTCACCTTGGCGTGACTGGTGATGGCACCCAGATCGGCCCCGGCCATTCCCGACGCCCCGAAGCTGGCATGCCGCACGACATCGCTGGGTGCTGCGGCCGTCAGATTGCGGATGAACGCCGGCGCGGCAAACGCGACCGCGGCAGCCTTCAGAAATGTGCGGCGATCGGAACGATGCAAACGTAACATCGGCGAGACTCCTGCATGATTGAAGACAACGACAACGAAGACGACAGGTGCATTTCCGCAGTGGAAGACCACCTGACGCGGGCGATGATTCTGCACTTCGGCGACGATTCCCGCCACTCAGAAACAGGCTCTGTCGGACGAAGATATACTCCACGCGGTCATGAGTGAGATGTTTGATAGAGCCGCGCCCGTCAGGAAGCGGTCTCTGGATCCCGCTTCCTGACGGGCGCGGCTCGAACGGTAAGCAACGCCATTCGGGCCGGAATGCTGCTGCCCGATGTGCCGAAGGAGTATGGCGGCGGTGGACAAAGCTTCGCCTATGAAGCCGCCGTGCGCGAGGAACTGCTCGACGCGGGAGTCCACTTCGGGGCCAGCGTTCACAGCCTCGTGGCGCATTACATTCGGGAATTTGGCAGCGAGTCGCAGAAGCGGACGCTGCTGCCGCGCATGGCCAGCGGCGAATCGGTGGCGGCCATCGCGATGACCGAACCGACCGCGGGCTCGGATCTGCGGGGAGTCAAGACCACCGCCCGGCGCGAAGGGAACGACGACATCGTCAATGGTTCGAAGACCCTGATCACCAACGGATCGATCGCGGGCATTCTCTGTGTCGTCGTGAAGACCGACACCAAGGCGGCGGGACCGTATGGGATGTCGCTGCTGCTCATCGAGACGAAAGATCTCGCGGGCTACCGGGTCGGCCGCACGGTGGAAAAACTGGGCCGTGAAGAACAGGACACGTGCGAGTTGTTCTTCGAAAACGTGCGGGTGCCGGTCGCGAATCTGCTCGGCCCGGTGGAAGGGAAGGGGTTCTCCCAGTTGATGAAGCAACTGCCGTACGAGCGGCTGTCGGTGGCGGCCGGCGCGGGTGAGCTTTACATCGGTGGTGCCGGCGTGGCGCGCGGCTATTGGAACCGGCCGGAGTTGACGAAAGAGCGATTCCTGCCCGACCCGTTCTCGAAGGACAGCGCGGCCCGGCTCTACAAGACCGGTGACATCGCGTGTTACCGACCGGATGGAATCCTCGAATACCTGGGTCGAGTCGACAATCAGGTGAAGGTGCGCGGCTACCGGATTGAGTTGGGCGAGATCGAAGCGAAGCTGGCGGAGCAACCGGGCGTGAAGGCCAGTGCCGTGCTGGCGCGCGAGGACACTCCCGGAAACAAGCAACTCGTCGCCGTCCAATCGGGGCCGTTCTTCTTCGGCGAGCCGCAACTGTACGGTGCCTACCACGGACCTCAGTCGACGACGGAGTCCACCACGGCGCTGTTGGTCTGCCCGTCGATCGGTCACGAGCACACCCGCGCTCATCGAGCCATCAAGCTGCTGTGCGAGGCCGCGGCGCGAGCCGGTGTCTCCGCGCTCCGTTTCGACTACTCGGGCGTGGGTGACTCAGCCGGTGAGTTCTCGCAACAGGTTCTCACGTTATCGAAGCCTTCTCATTGGTCAGACCAGCAGGCCAGTCTGTGCCTGACTCCTGCGACTAGACTCTCGCCAGTTCCACGGAGTCCGGCACAGCGTGCCCCGCCGAACTTTTCGGACAGCCGCCGAGATGATGCCGTTTCGCGACATCTAAGAAAATTGGGTGCTGTCGTTGCGGCAATGGCAATTTTGACGAGTCCCCGGCAATTCCGTTGACACATTCTTCATGGCCCAAGTTAAAGTCCAGCGACGACATCGTTGGCGAACTGTCTTTCGCTCGCCAGCCGCGAATCTTTCTCAACGGTTCAAATCAACTGAAAGGAGGGCCTGGTGACCGCCACGCTGACACCATCGAATGCTGAACATCAATTGCCTGCTGCCGCACAAGATGCCATCAACGAACGACTGTATCGCCGTGCGAATCTGGTGAGTTGTTACTCGTCCACGAAGCTCTACCCCTCCGAGGCCACGGTTCTGGTCCGGTATCGGGAGGATCTCGTGAATCGGCGAATCCTCGATCTCGGCTGTGGCGCGGGACGACTGGCGACGTTTTTCAGGCCGCACATTGACCACTATGTCGGTTTGGATATCTCTCCGTATATGGTGACTCATTGTCGCCGAACCTTCGCCGGGATGGAGTTCGTCGAGGGAGACATGCGGGATTTGAGCCAGTTTGACGCGGGCAGTTTCGATGCCATCTTCGCGGTCTCGAACCTGATTGATGCCGTCACCCATGAAGATCGTCTGCGGGTTTTCCAAGAACTGCGACGTGTGCTGGCGAACCGTGGGCTGTTGGTGTTTTCGTCCCACAACCGCAATCACGTGCATGCGGGAGACCCGCCGCAGTTGACATTCCATCGTAATCCCTGGACGCAATTGAGATCCTTCGCCGACTACATCAAGGCCACGGCCAATCATCGTCGCATCCGGCCGCTGCACCGCTTCGAATCGGATTACGCGCTGTTGAACGACTCGGGAAACAACTACAACTCGCTGCACTATTACGTGAGCCGTGAGGTCGCCACGCGGCAACTCGACGCGAGCGGATTTGAATTCATCGAATGCCTGGATGAGCTTGGCCGCTCACTGACACGAGCCGATGATGATCGGGACTGCCCTTCGCTCCTCTACGTCGCAAGACGATCCGAAGACGCCACGTTCGATGATCGGGACTCGGAGATTCAGACACCGGAGGAGACCTGTTCCATGGTGTGTCAGTAGTGGCTTCGTTAAGGCAGGGGCACCGCTGGTCATGCACCGATGGCCTTTCGCAGAGATGGAGGCTCTTCGGGATCGCCGTGGCCGGGCCGCATTCCAAAGCTCCGTCAAGCCGGAGCACTGCCAAAGTTCGCTTGATTGAGGACTATTTCAACAGGCTCGTCCGGCAGTCCAGCAGATAGATCTCGAAGCCGCCGTCGCGGTTCGAGACGAATCCAATCCGGCCGTCCGCGGTCCATGTGGGGAACGTGTCGATGGCCGGATCGCGGGTCACGTTGCGGGCCGGGCCGTTCAGTGGCTGCACGTAGATTTCATCGTTGCCATCCCGCTTGGACAGGAACGCCACGAAGCGACCGTCCGGAGACCACGCCGGGTAGTCGTCCAGCCCCCGGCTCTCGGTCAGCCGCCGCAGGTTCGAGCCGTCCGGATTGATCAGCGCGATCTCCAGGTCGCCCCAGCGATTCGTGGCGAACGCGATCGTCTTGCCGTCCGGGGACCAGGCCGGATGCGCATCGATCGCGGGGTCGTCCGTCAGTCGCCGCCACTCGCCCCCGGCGATGTCGGCCACGTACAACTCCTGATTGCCATGCCGTGTCGATGTGAAGGCAAACCGCTTTCCATCGGGTGACCAACACGGTGACTCTTCGTGCGAGAGAGCTCCCTGAGTCGTCGCCAGCGGAGTCCACTTGCGGTCGGCGAGTTTCAGTTGATAGACCTCGATGTCACCCTGGTTCGGCGACGTCTTGTCGAACGAGAACAGCATCTCCTTCCCGTCCGGTGAGAACACCGCGTCATACTCCGGCGACTGGTGCGACGTCAGCCGCTCTTCCCGCCCCGTTTGCACATCGCGCAAGAATAGAAAGATGGTGTTGGCTCGGTGCCGCGCAAACACGACGTGTTGACCGTCCGGCGACCAGCTCGGCCGCTGCTTGAAGTGTCCGTCAGTTGTCAGCCGGATCGGAACCTCGTCCGCAGCGTGCGACCGGCATGGCGCACTCGACGACACCAGCAGCGCGAGGATCGCCGCGAAGAAGAACGATCGTCCGGCAGCGCCGCAACAACACCGCAGTCCGTCGTATCGCCCACTTCGTTTAACCCTCGCGCGGCCGAAATTGACGCATCGTCGTTTAACCGCGTGGGCAACGCCCCGCGCGTCGATCGCGCGTACAGCCTCAAACTCGCGGGGCGTTGCCCACGCGGTTAAACGATGTCGTGAGGATTCACGCTTCGTCACAGCAGTTCCTCAATCGCCGAGCCCTGCGGCAGCAGGCCGTTGCTGGTGAGCGTGGCCGTCGTGATGCCGATTTGGCCCAGCACCGTTGCGAACAGATCGGCCGCGGAATAGGGCCGCGTCACCGGGTATTCGGCGAGCCGGTCGCTGGCTCCCACCACTTGGCCAACCCGCAGACCGCCGCCGGCCACCAGCCCCGAGTAGCAGTGTTCCCAATGATCGCGTCCCGACTTGTTGTTGATCTTGGGAGTCCTGCCGAATTCCCCCACCGCGACAACAATGGTGTCGCTCAACCGGCCCCGCTCATGCAGATCATCCAGCAGCGCCGACAGGGCCTGGTCGAGCATCCAGGAGTGCCGGTCCTGGTACTGTTGGAAGTGGCGGTCGTGCATGTCCCAGCCGCCGTCGCCGGTGTCTTCGATCGGTTCGACATGCGAGCTCCAGTTGACTTGGACGAACCTCGCGCCGGCTTCGACCAGCCGCCGCGCCAGCAGACAACATTGTCCGAACCGGAACCGGCCGAACTTGCGTCGCACCGCTTCGGGTTCGCGGTCGACGTCAAACACGTCGCGTGCGCCGGGCTTGGTCAGCAACGAAAACGCCTGCTGGTAGTACTGGTCCAGCCGGGCCACGCCGGCCGACCGATCGAGTTGCCGCGCGAGTTGATTGACCGCGCCGAGCAACCGCTCGCGCGAATCGATCCCGCTGGGAGACAGGCCGTCGAGCAGTTGCAGATCGGGAATCTCAATCCCCTTGTCGGGATCGTAGTCCAGGCGAAACGGATCGTGCAGCGCCCCCAGCCCCGCGCCCCCTTCCCCCGTGATCGCCCGCTTCCCCTGATGCAGGCGTCCGCCCACCGTCATGAACCGGGGCATCGTCGGGGAAAACCCCAGCACCTTGGAAACGATCGAACCATGCGCCGGCTTCAGCGCGCCGGGCTGCACCTGTCCGCTGAGACTCGCGGCCCCCGCGATGTCCCCCGTCAGGCCGATCGTCCCGGCGATGCCGTGGTCGTTCGAAGTGCCGCGCAGCGACCGGATGATCGAATACCATTCCGCCCGCCGCGCGATCTGCGGCAGCAACTCGCAGACATCCATCCCCGGCACGCTGGTGGCGATCGGGCTGTAGGGACCGCGGTATTGAACGGGCGCGTTCGGCTTCATGTCGAACGAATCGAGGTGACTCGGCCCGCCCCACAGCCAGAGCAGGATCACCGATTTCGCGGGGGCCTTCGCGACGTTCTCCGTCCGTTCCGCCGCCTCCAGCCGCAACAGATCCGGCAGGCCGAGCCCAACGGCCGACAGCGTCCCGGCGCGCAGCAACTCCCGCCGAGTCCAACCTCGGCAATCATGCACCGGAATCTGTCCAATCCCCAGCATGCCACGCCTCCGGAGTGCCGTCATTTCCGGAGCCATCTTCCAGTGAACGACGGTTCAACACAACCGCAACAGGGCGCGACTCACTCCTGGATCGCGAGCGACCCAAACAACCTGGCGACGTCTGCGGCATTCAATCGGTATTGATTGAGGCCGGAGACTTCGATGGCGTAAATCCGTCAGAAGTGCGTCAACACATTGGCAAGCACGCAAACGCCGCAACCCATCAGAACCAGCCCCAGCACTACGGTCCCGATGGCGGCCGGCCGTTGGTGATGCACCCCCGCGCCCAATCCCAGCAGTCCTGAGACGACCGCGATCATCACCAGTGGCAACTGCACAACGAGCACCAGGAACACTCCGTCGACGATCACCAGCGGCCAACACAACCAAGCGAGGCAGGCGGCGATCAGCGAGATCGTTCCGTGACTCGCCGGAGTTCGACCGAACTATGGGGCTGTGCAGTAACAACGTCAGAGAGTTGCCCGCCGCGAAGTGACCGTTGTCTGTTCGCTCCCGTTCGACGGCCCTCCTCATTCGCGCTCCGTTTGATTCGCGCGGAAATCGATTTGGTCCGCGCGAATCGAACGGAGCGCGAATGAGAAGGCGAATCCGTGATATCGGGCCGTGG
>JAYTIB010000936.1:0-2776 GCA_043732205.1 Schlesneria sp.
CGTTTAACCGCGTGGGCAACGCCCCGCGCGTCGATCGCGCGTACAGCCTCAAACGCGCGGGGCGTTGCCCACGCGGTTAAACGACGATGCGTCAATTTCGGCCGCGCGAGGTATTAACAGGCGGCTATTCGTGGCGCATGGCACTCTGTCCCACCAATTTCTTCCCTGCCAGGTAGTTCCCTTTCAGCAACGCCACGGAATTGAAGGGGATCTGAACTTTGACGGTGATGAGATCGCGCATGTGGGAGTTGGCGACCTGATTGGAGGGATCCGCGTTGCCCGTGGCCGGTACGACCGTAATGGTTGTGGAAATGTTTGACGTCGACACTCCGGTCGACTGGTTCAAGAACGTGTTGATGGCATTGGTCACATCCGTGTTCGTCGAGCCATCGACGACGGCCATGCGGGCCCCCTCGCGGGCGGCGCTCGTGACCAGATTGCTGACCATCATCGCCCGCCCGAATTCGATGATTCCCAGCACCACGAGGAAGAACACCGGCATGACCAGCGCCATCTCCACCATGGCAACGCCGCGGCGCGAGTGACGGTTTTTTCGAACGATTCTGTTCATTGGAATACTCTTCTTTCCGATCGGGGCCAGTCCCGACGGGACTGGCCAACATTTGACGTGTAGGGGGTTGATCATCCGCCCGGTCATTACCAGCCGCAGCTATTGGGCCAGGCGGGGCTTCGTCCAATAGGTCTCGGGTGTGATCGCGATTTTCCCCGGAATCACCGTCGCGGAAGAATACGTTGCCGGCTGGACGACGACCGTCTTGTTGCCACTCGTCAATTGCACGTACATGACGCGAACGCCGACAAATTTGGTGATGGTGTACTGGGCGTTGGCGCCGTTGCCGGTCAGGTTGGTGAAGATGGGAATCAGCCGCGGCTTGCCGATGATGGTCGTCAATGAGCTCTTGATCGCCGCACTGATGCCGGGATTGCCGGACAGCATCAGCGATCCGTTGTCTGTTCGCAGCGAACCACTGTAGGGTGCCAGATCGGATGCGTTCAGGCCGAATTCAATCTGCCGCTGCAGGTTGGCGGTGCTGTTGTTGTTCGTGCCGACGTTGACCGTCCCGCGGTTGCCGGGAGACCCGGTGCCGGTGGGATACAGGCTCACTTCTTTCACGCCGTCAGGCCCGGAGCTGACAATTCCGGTCGCCGCATTGTAGGAATAGTTATCGGTGCCCGTCCCGGCCATCAATGCCGTCCACGTCGGCAAATCCAGGGCGATCGGCAGCACATCGGTGGTGAGACTGCTGCCGGTGGCGATGGAGATGCCGACGCCGGGATACAACGCGGCGTCGGTGACGCCGGACAAGTCGGCATCGCGGACACCGATCGCCGGCGCAAACAGCAATGGCAACCGGCCATCACCGGAGGCCGGGCCGGTTCCGCGCGGTTGGTCCCGGTGCAGGGTGATCTCCACGAGATTGTAGGGGGCGGTGTTCCACGACTTCACCCACTTGTGAGCCTGGCCGTCCCACGACAACTGTCCGTAACGGGTGTCGCGCGACGTCACCAGGAGCGTCGACGACACGTTGCCGTTGCGCTGCAACGCGGCCACGGTTCTCGCCGCGGTGTTGGCACTGGCCGTCACTTCGGCGGTCGACTTGGAGGGTGCCGTGCCGAGACCGTCGGTCAATTCGATGGCGGCGGCGAGTGCCGCCCCGTCGGCGGCATTGCGCAGTTGGGTCTTGGTGAGCGACATGTATCCGAGGTCGATGGCAAACGCGGCCATGGCGAACACGACAATCAGCATTGCCGCCGCGAGCACGAGAATCGATCCGACCCGGTTCCCGCCTGTGCCCCGATTTTTCCCACGCATGATTTGAATCACAGCAAGTCTCCTTTCTTGGAAGGCGGCAATTGGGTGGGCCGCGAGCCAACCCGGATAATTCATATCCCTTCGCGAGCCGCACTGTTCGTCACTGAACTCGCAAGAATTCAGCGGACCATCTCACCAGGACCTGAGTTCTTGCGAACTCAGCTACGACGCCGTGAATCATCCGGGGTCGCATTCGCGTACCTGCTTTTCGAACGCAGGCCCGTTGCAACCCGTCCTGATCACCGCGGGACCATCAACGGAACCGGTAAGTTGACTGGAATGGCGACGGTCCCCATCAGTTGCCGTTGCCATTTCCGCCTTCATAGACGGCGAGATTCGTGTTGTCGGTCTTCACGAGCTGGCCGTTCTTGTAGTAACGGACCTGCTTCTGCTTGAACGACTGGACCAGATTCGCGGCGAAACCAACGCGGGACTTGGCGACAGAGACATTGCGGTCGTACCGGTTGAGATCCGCATAGTTGGACCCGGTCGCCGACCGCCATTGATCCGACGTCCCGCCGAAGTCGCCCCAAGTCTGCGATTGTCCGTTGATCACCCCGAACTCCAAAATGCCGCCGGACACCTTCATGGTCATGGTGTAGGTGATTCTTTCGCCAGCGATGGTCAGCCGGTCATGGGCCGTTGGTGGGCGATAATTGCGCATGAAGTCGCCGTTCCAGCGCTGCAATTGGATTCCGCCGTCCACATAGTCCGGCTGCGTGGTGTGGTTCAGTTCCAGCACTCCGTAGTCTTCTTCGATCGTCTCGATGGGCGAGATCACGGTCACAATCTGTGGAGCGGTCGAATCAAAGTCGGTGTCCCGAATGACCACTTCCCAGTCCTCCCGGACCTCGTCCGTACCGTCCGGTGTCTGGCCGTACGTCGGACCGCCCGCGAGGACCGCCAGCAGGGCCACCCCGCAGCCAGTCAGCCAAGAAACCA
>JAYTIB010000937.1:0-7336 GCA_043732205.1 Schlesneria sp.
TTCTCGCGGGCATGAATGAGAAGTTTTCGTTTAACCGCGTGGGCATCGCCCCGCGCGTTTGGAGCGTGAATCACCGCTCACGCGCGGGGCGATGCCCACTCGGTTAAACGACTTGCCTTGCCGGTTACGGCGCACAACTTTCAACACGAATGTCGGTGCGCCAATCTCAGTCGTCGTCGGGGCTGCTGCTGTCCATGTCTGTCGTGTGTGGCTGTTGTCCGTCGATGGCGAGCAACAGGCTCGGCCGGGACATTTGCCAGGCGGTCTCATGGCCTTCCTGATATCCCGATTGATAGCCGCTGTACCAGGCCATCACCAGACCCCACACGGTGAATGGAATCAGCCAGAGCTTCCAATTTTCGACAGCCATTGGTCAGCCTCCGATAGGGTGGGATCGTGACGTCCGAACGGGCGATTGCGATGAGGATCGGCTCTGAAATAAATAACTGTTGTGACTGTCGTCTTTCGCTCCGCGAAAGAACGTCCTTTCGCGGAGCGAAAGACGACAATTGTTGATGCGCCGACGGCCTCATTCACGATTCGCTCATCGGATCTACATGATTGCGTGTC
The DNA here is from genome assembly GCA_043732205.1 of Schlesneria sp. GTDB lineage: Bacteria > Planctomycetota > Planctomycetia > Planctomycetales > Planctomycetaceae > Schlesneria. The sequence continues at coordinate 571 of JAYTIB010000937.1, forward strand.
GTTCGGTCAACGGCGGTTTTGTGAATTCCCGAGTGAGTGTTTCGCCGATAGACGCCATCACACGGGAGAACACCGCGATTGCTTTGCGCCGTGGACGACGGGAGAATGCATCGGAGACTCTGCCTGCCATCCCGCCCGCGTCACCCACCCCTGCCTGATTTCCAATTCACCACGTTCAACGTTGAAGGTCGCCGGATGTCATCACCGTCTCGATTGCTCGTGCTCGGCTGCCTCGTCTGGGGGGAGATGTCCGCAGTGCTCGCTGCCGCCGACGCGCCGTCGCCCGAGAAGGTCGAGTACTTTGAGAAGCAGGTTCGCCCGCTGCTCGTTCAGCACTGTCAGGAATGCCACGGGGCCAGGAAGCAGGAGGCGGGACTGCGGCTCGACAACCGCCGGGGCTTCGAGAAGGGCGCGGAGTCGGGGCCGGTGGTGATCGCAGGGAACATTGATGGCAGCCGGTTGATCCAGGTGCTGAACCACTCGCCCAATGAAGTCCAGATGCCGCCGAAGTCGAAGCTGCCCGCCGGGCAGATTGCGATCATTCGCAAGTGGGTTGAAATGGGAACCGTCTGGCCCGATGACGCGGGCGGGCCGGGTAGTCCGGCCGACGCGGCGAAGAATCATTGGGCGTTTCAACCTGTCCGGCGGCCTCTGGTCCCCTCTCCCCCGTCGGCGGGGGAGAGGGCTAGGGTGAGGGGGCCGAATGGTGATAACGCTTCACCACCTGACAAGACCTCATCGACGAAGAGCATCAATGACAACAATGCCGCGACCGCGATCAGCCCCCCTCACCCTAACCCTCTCCCCCCCAAGGCGGGGGGCGAGGGGACAGGACTCCGTTCGCCCATCGACTCGTTCATCGTCGCGGCACTCGACGCGAAGGGGCTCGCGCTGTCGTCGCCGGCTGATCGGTACACGTTCATCCGCCGGGCGACGCTCGACCTGTGGGGCATTCCGCCGACGTTTGTAGACGTGCGCGAGTTTGACGCGGACCAGTCGCCCGATGCGCATGAGCGGCTGCTCGACCGGCTGCTCGCGTCGCCGTTGTACGGTCAGCGGTGGGCGAGGCACTGGCTCGATGTGGCCCGTTACGCCGACACCAAGGGCTACGTCTTCACGCAGGAGCCGCGCTATCCGTACTCGTACACCTACCGCGACTACGTGGTCGATGCCTTCAACGCCGACAAGCCGTTCGATCAGTTCGTGCTCGAACAGTTGGCGGCCGATCAACTCGGGATGAAGGCGAACGACGAGGCTCTCGCCGCGATGGGTTTTCTCACCGTGGGGCGGCGGTTCCTCAACAACAATCACGACATCATCGACGACCGGATCGACGTGGTCTCGCGCGGGGTGATGGGACTGACGGTCACGTGCGCCCGCTGTCACGATCACAAGTTCGATCCGGTGCCGACCGCCGATTACTACTCGCTGTACGGCGTCTTTGCGTCGTCTGTCGAACCGGATGATCTGCCGATCATTGGCGAGCCGAAAGAGGCCGCCGCGTTCCAGGCGTTTCAGACCGAGCTGGCCAAGCGCGAGCAGGCGGTCCTCGAAATGGAGCAGCAGGCGCACATCCAACTGATGGACGAGCTGCGCGACCGGGCCGGAGACTGCCTTGTCGCGGCAGCGCGTGAGAACAACAACTGGCTCAAGCTTCCCGCCCTCTTCGAACTGAAGGCTGAGCCGCGCAAGTCGCAGGTCGAGCGGTGGAAGAAGTACGTCGAGCGGACCGGCACCGCGTCGCATCCGGTCTTCGCGCCGTGGCATCAACTCGCCAAGGTCGGCAATGACGAGTTTCCTCAAGCGGCCGCGAAACTGGTCGAACGCTGGAAGTCCGCCGAAGGTGAGGCCGAAGCCGACGCGGCGAAGCTCAACCCGCTGGTGAGAAAGGCGATCATCGAGAAGCCGCCGCAGACCATCGTGGACCTCGCGCGAATCTACGGGACGCTGTTTCAGCAGACGGCGTCGCAGTGGCGCGACCAGTTGAAGCAGCAGGCCGACGCGAAGAGCCTCGCCGATCCGCACGCCGAACAACTGCGGCAGGTCTTGTACGGCGAGGGGTCTCCCGCCGTGGTGACGCTCGACGAGGCGCGCGGACTGTTCGGCCGGGACGTGCGCGACAAGATCACGAAGGTCCGGCGTGAGGCCGAGAAGTTGAAGATCTCGTCACCGGGAGCGCCGCCGCGCGCGATGGTGATGCGCGACGGAGGCGTTCACAACGCCCGCATCCTGATTCGCGGCAACCCCGGTCGGTCCGGTAACGAAGTCCCGCGACAGTTCCTCGAAGTCGTCGCCGGTCCCGAACGGAAGCCGTTCGCCAAAGGAAGCGGCCGGCTGGAACTCGCGCAGGCGATCATCGACCCGAAGAACCCGCTGACACCGCGCGTGCTGGTGAACCGAGTCTGGCAGCATCACTTCGGCACGGGACTGGTGCCCACCCCGAGCGACTTCGGCACACGCGGCCTCCCGCCGTCGCACCCCGAGTTGTTGGATTGGCTCGCCAGCGAAGTCACTGAAATCGCTCCTCACTGGTCGATCAAGCGGCTTCACCGAGCAATCCTCATGTCATCCGTTTATCGCCAGTCGTCCGCAGACAATCCCGCCGCGAAGAGCGTTGATTCGGAAAACCGCCTGCTGTGGAAGATGCCGCGCCAGCGGCTCGACTTCGAGGCGATGCGCGATGCGCTGCTCGCGGTCTCCGGTCAGTTGGACACGTCGTTGGGAGGCCGTCCGTTCGAGAACCAGATGGACGTGAAGAGTCACCGCCGCACGATCTATGGGCTGGTGAACCGCAACGACCTGCCGGGCGTCTTCCGCGCGTTCGACTTCGCCGACACCGAAGCTACCGCTGCCGAACGCCCTCAAACCACGGTGCCCCAGCAGGCGCTGTTCGCGCTCAACGCCCCGTTCGTTCAGGAACAGGCCCGTCAAGCGGCAGCCTTCGCGCGGGAGGGATCAAGCGACGACTCGACCCGACTCTCGCTGCTCTACCGCCGCGTCCTGTCCCGCGAACCGACGTCGGAGGAACGCGAACTCGCGCTGCGATATCTGTACGAGGCCCTGACAACTCCCACCGAGAAGCTGACGCCGTGGGACCGGCTGGCCCAAGTGCTGCTGCTGACAAACGAGTTTCTGTTTGTAGACTGATGACAGAAGAAGGAGGAACCGTGTTGAGTCTCGACGAAGTCGAAGCCGCCGCCGATCGGTTGCCTCAAGAACAGCAACTGCAACTGTTCAATCACCTGGCTGCCCGATTGAGCATCACCGCAACCGCACCCGCGGCCTCATCGACGAATGCCGTTCCGCGAATCGCTGTCAGCGGACAGCGGGGACACAGTGTGCTCGATATCCCGTCCTACAGTGTCGGACCCATTTTGCGACCCTTCTCACCGGACGACGACCGGATGGAAGACCTGCTCGAAGACAAGGACTACGGAATTTGATCCCAGGCAACCCGCCCGCCGGTTGCATGACGGCGATGGAATCCGCGATGTGTTTGATGCTCCTTCGGACTCCGGGCAGATGATTCACGGAATCGACACCAGCTTCTTGATCGCGATGGAGTTGGATGAACATCCCAGCCATGTCGCCGCCGGGATCGCGCTTCGCCGATTGTTGGCGGCGGGTGATCGGCTCGCGCTGACCCCGCAAGTGCTGGACGAGTTCATCCATGTCGCCACCGACGGAAAGAGGCTCACGCACCCGCTTGGTGTCGCCACGGCCAGGGAGGCCGCCGAACGGTGGTGGAGTTCGGCCGATGTCGATCACGTCTTTCCCAACGAAGAGGCCGTAAGTCAGTTCTTCGCGTGGATCGACCAGTTTCAGTTCGGTCGCAAGCGACTGCTCGACACGATGCTGGCGGCCACTTACTTCCACAACCGGGTGACTTCGATTCTGACGATCAACCCCAAAGACTTCGCGATTCTGGGCGTCATCCAATGCCCCAGTCTTGCTCCCCAAGTATCCACTCAAGGCCCATCGACATGACCACACAGCAATTGGCTGACAACGTGAACTCATTGCTGAGTTTCCCTTCAACGCGGCGCGAGTTCCTGTCGCGATCAGGGACGGGACTGGGATCGCTCGGGTTGGCGAGTCTCTTCGCGGGAGCGGGCGGTTCGGGCGGCGCGGCTCAGGCCGCGCCGGTCGGGACTTCGCCGATGATCGCTCATGCGCCGCAGTACTCCGGCAAGGCGAAGCATGTCATTCACATCTTTCTGAACGGCGGGCCGTCGCACGTCGACACGTTCGATCCGAAGCCGTCGCTGACGAAGTACCACGGGCAGACGCTGCCGACGACGAACCTGCCGACCGAACGCAAGACCGGGGCCGCGCTGGGGTCTCCGTACAAGTTCGCGAAGTACGGTCAAAGCGGCATCGAGGTGAGCGAGCTCTTTCAGCACACGGCCAAACACATCGACGACATCTGCGTGATTCGGTCGATGCATGCCGAGGTTCCCAACCACGAGCCGTCGCTGATGCTCATGAACTGCGGCGACGGACGACTCGTGCGGCCGAGCTTCGGGTCGTGGGTCACGTATGGCCTGGGCACCGAGAACCAGAACCTGCCCGGCTTCATCGCGATGTGCCCGAATGGCCTGCCGATCACGGGGACGCAGAACTGGCGGTCCGCCTTCCTGCCCGGCGTCTTTCAGGGAACACACATCGATACCAAGCACACGCAGATCGAACGGCTGATCGAGAACATTCGCAACGACCAGATCGGGCGGGGCGAACAGCGGCGGCAGCTCAATCTGCTGCAGGAGCTGAACCGCCGGCATGCCGAGCGCCGCGCGAACGAGGCCCCGCTCGAAGCCCGCATCCACTCGTTCGAGCTGGCCTACCGGATGCAGATGGAGGCGACCGATGCCTTCGACATCCAGCAGGAACCGAAGCACGTCCTCGAAGCGTACGGATCGAGCGTCCAATCGCGGCAGCTTCTGATCGCCAGACGCCTCATCGAGCGGGGCGTGCGGTTCGTGCAGCTCTGGCACGGTGAAGGCCAGCCGTGGGACAACCACGACGACATTGAAGTCAATCACCGCCGCCTCGCCGGTGAATGTGACAAGGCGATCGGCGCGCTGCTCGGTGACTTGAAGGAGCGGGGTCTGCTCGATGAGACGCTCGTCCTGTGGGGCGGCGAATTCGGACGGACGCCAACCGTCGAGTTGCCCCAACCTGGGGCCAATGCCGGCAAGATCAACGGCCGCGATCACAACCATCACGGCTTCACCTGCTGGCTGGCGGGGGGCGGCGTGAAGGGTGGCTACGTCCACGGGGCCACCGACGAATTCGGCTTCCGGGCGGTCGAACAGAAGGTCAGTGTTCACGACCTGCACGCCACCATGCTGCACCTGCTCGGGTTCGACCACGAAACGCTGACCTATCGCTACGCGGGCCGGGACTTTCGCCTGACCGACGTGTACGGCGAGGTCGTCCGGGAACTGCTCGGGTAGACGTACAGCGCTAACCTGGCAGTTTCGTTGCTGAAGGCTGACGACAGTTCTTCAGCCCGGAGGGCGGCAGAAGGTAGCCCACGGCGCGAGCCGTGGGTTGAGTGGTGCCGATGCCGCATTAGCCCAGAGGGCGATACTTCGATGAGCCTGCGACCTTCTTCGATGTGTCGCCCTCCGGGCTGGTGGAGCCCGCCGCCGATCCCCCACCGCTCGCGCCGTGGGCTACCATCTGCCGCCCTCCGGGCTAAAAAGACTGAATTCCGGGCTGAAAAGACTGAACTGACGCACAAATCCCCTGTCAGGTCAGCGCTGTAGGTGTAGCGGTCTGTTGAAAAAGTCATAGCACAGGCGGCCCGCCTGTGATTTCCGCCGGAAACACGAGCAGGCGAGCCGCCTACTCTACGTTTTTCAACAGGCTGTGATCGGGGCGAACGCAGGGCAAATGGCTGCGGGTTTCCTTCCCAACCGACGATTCGCTGTGACGATTGTAGGGCGTGTGAGGGTTCTCACACGTTTCGGGGTGTGCGTTAGGAAAACTGCGGCGATATGGCGAATTGGCCACACATTTCCGCCATCTTCCGGAGGTAGAGTGTCGGTTTCGAATTTGTTGGACGATATGGAACAACAAGACCCTGCGGGCTTGGTGGGGGCGTCGTGAGAAGCGAACAGCAAAGAATCGGTATCGCACTGGAGACGCTCACCAGCGGCCTGCTCCCATTCTTCGAGCATGAGTTGCGCGAGGTCTATGGCGATGGCTGGCAGGAAGCCGCTCGAAACAATCTTCGCGGCCAGTCCTCAATCGCCCCGGTGAACGGTAAGTGGGACGCCCATGCGCTTCTGAGCGTGATGTGGGACCAATGGAACGCCGTCTTCCGTTACAGGCTGGGGATGGCGGAACGGAGCCTGGTCAGTGAGCTCCGGGAATTCCGCAACCGGTGGGCTCATCAGGACCATTTCAGCGAAGACGACAGCTACCGGGTTCTCGACAGTTCCCAGCGGTTGCTGACCGCGGTCGGCGCCGTCGAAGCGGCGGAACTGGTCGAAGAACGCAAGATCGAAGTGCTGCGCAACATCCTCGGTCGGCGCGTCAACGATGACCTGGCGTCCGCGCGGTTCAACCGTGCCCGAATCGTTGATGTCGGGCTGTACTCGATCTGTTGCGCGGTCATCGTGATCACAATGTTCATGCAGTTTGGATCGCATTGGTTCGTGCCGACGCTGTTCATTGGCGGGTTCACGGTCTTCGTGTTCGGCTTCTTCATTCACAAGCGGGTCACTGCGGGAATCCCGACCTACGGAGTTCACGAGTG
>JAYTIB010000938.1:0-7318 GCA_043732205.1 Schlesneria sp.
ACTTTCATTTGCCCCGTAGCACGGACGCCTCGTCCGTGCGGAACCTTCGATACCGATGGACGCACGGACGAGGCGTCCGTGCTACAGCAACCCGGCAAATCCAAGTTGTTCGACCCGTGGGACGGATTTCCAATCCGTCCGTCAACCCCGGACGGATTGAAAATCCGTCCCACGGGTAGATCAATTCCTGCCGACGGTATCAGACCCTGACGTTGCCGCAGATGTCGTCCATCAGCCACGAATCGAGGTCTCGCAGCATCTTGATGGTCGGACGGCTTTCGACACCCTGATAGACGCGCGTGCCGACCTGCATGCCGACGGAATAGAGCAGCCGACCGGCCGCGACGACGTCACCCACGCGGGTCGTTGTCGACCCCAGCGAGGTCGCCAGCAGGATTCGTTTGTTCTTCAGTTCGTCGACGCGCATCGTCGGCGTTTCCGTCTTGGGCATCCCGCCGCTGAAGCTGATGACGCCACCAAACCATTCCGGCTTGTTGAGCATCAGTTGGACGGCGGTCGTGGCTCCGCTGCCGAATCCCGCCAGATAGATCCGCTCGCTGTGGATGTGGTATTCGCGGCGCAGCGACGTGACGATCGACCGCACATTCTCGATCAACTCGGGCGACAGGGCACTGTTGGGCGACCAACCGTAGCCCGTTCCCGAACTCAAATCGCCGCGCAGTGCGACGCCGATGTAGTTGCGGTCGCTGATCGACGGCATGACCTGAGCCAGTTCGGCCTCGGACGCCCCGTCGCCATGAAACCAGACGATCAGGGGATACGAGTAGCCCTCTTCATAGTGTTCCGGAACATAGACCGCGTGCGGACGCTGGCAGGTCGTGGTCTCGCACGAGGGCTGCATGTTCGGATTCGCCGACAGCATCGACTCGATCAACTCAATGATTTCCGGGTGGGCCGGAAAATCATCGAGCGCGGGTTCGGCCGGTTCGCTGTCGGCTTCGAGCGTGTGTGTCAGATCGACGAAGCGCCGCGAGCAGGCGAAGCGGTCATCGGAGTCCTGCGCGCGTTCCGCGTCATCCGGCTGCGATTCGAAAAAGGAGAAGTCTGTCATCTTCGCGAATCTCCCTTCACACCGGTGGGGACCGGCGGATCTGTGGCATCCGGGGAGATGCCACAGATCAGGTCTGTTCAACACCAATCACTGTCTCATCGATCACTCGTCTCACCGCAGTGGAACAACCGCACCGGGCGGCATCGTTGCCGCCAGTGGTTCCTCCAACTCCAGTGCCGCGACACTGTCGCGGATTTCACTCAATGGGAAATGAGTTCCGGGGCACTCGGTCGCCTTCACGTCTCCGTGGCCGACGATTTGAACCGCGTCGATTTCATAGTCCCTGGTCAGCACCCTGACCAACCGCTTCACTGAGGCGACTTGCGCCGTGGTCGGCGGTGCGTCTTCAAAGTTTCCCACGAGGACGATGCCGACGCCGTGCTGGTTGTAATCAGCGACTCCGGCATGCGCCCCCTGCATCTGTTGTTTCCAGCGGAAAGTCGGCTCAATCTCGCCGTCGGTCATTCCCTTGCCGTTGCCGATCACAAAGTGATACCCGATTCCCAACCAGGGCTTTCCGTTCTTGTCTTTGTTCTTCAAGTGTGACTCGTGGATGCTCTCGACGTCGCCCTGTTCCGACGCCGTGTGATGGAGCACGATGTATTTCCAGTCGCGCGCCGCCGTTTCGGGCTTCCAAGGATTGTCTTTCGTAATCGGTGTCACCGGTGAAATCTCGGGCTCCTGCGGAGCAGTAATCGTCGGTGGCTCGATCATTGGTGGCAACTGCGGCCGACCGATGGATACCGGTGGCGGCACTGTCTGTCGGTAGCAACCCAGGCAGCCGGCACTCCAGGAGAGAACCCCCAGAACCAGCATCATCCTGTGCCGCCCCGCAGACGGTTGCCGACAACCGAACCGCGCTGTCGCCGCAATGTTCCCGAGTGCTTCCATGCCCCAATCCATTGGGTTATCCATTCATCCTGTCTTTGCCGTTGTCCCAAGCGGGCGGGAATGTACTGGCGGACAAAAAGGGTGTCAACGTGTTGTGTTGAAGACGACCCGGGATGGCACCGTTCACACGCGGTGACTGTGTCACAGCGGAGAGACGGGGAGAACTGTATGGCCGAAAATGGTGGCTGAAAATCTTATGCAGACTTTGCCAGACCCCCGACCGTCGCAATGGACGCGAATTTGAGCGACTTCAACGCTTCCCGCGAAAATCATTGAAGTCGACGGGAGATTAGGCGGAAGGCACGAAAGGGATACAAGCACGCAGCGCAAGCGAATGAGTTCTCGGGCACACTCGCTTGCGCATCGTGCTTGTAGAGTTCTCGGGCACACTCGCTTGCGCGTCGTGCCTGTAGGTGGGAAAACTTTCAACGGCCGCTCGCCTTAGAGGATTTCGAGCGTCGGCATCTTGGGCGTTTCCAACAACTGCCGGGCGATCTGAATCGCGGTTCGTTCGCAGATGCCGATGAGCGGCCCGCGCGACGGGTTGTCTTCCGAGAACAGGCTGGCGATCCGTCCGTCATCGCCGCGAATGCGGATTCCCGCATCAATGGGAAGTTCACCGAGGAACGGAATCCCCATCTCTTCCGCCTTCTTTCGGGCTCCGCCCCGTCCGAAGATTTCACCGCTCATGTTTTCGACGAGCCCCAGGATTGGGATCTTCACCTGGCGGAACATGCTGATCGCCTTGATGGCATCCAGCAGCGCGACCTGCTGCGGGGTACAGACCACGACCGCCCCGGCCAATCCCATCAATTGCGACAGCGTGAGCGACACGTCGCCCGTTCCCGGCGGGAGATCGATGATGAGATAGTCCAGTTCGCCCCAGTCCGTGTCCTTGAGGAACTGGGTGATGGCCTTGTGCAGCATCGGTCCGCGCCAGATGACGGCCTGATCGGGTTGCACGAAGTACCCCATCGACATGACTTTCAACCCGTCGGCCACGACAGGCTCAATCCGTTCGAATTCCTCACCCGTCGATGTGGTGTGCTTCACCGCCGACGGGCGGCCGTGGGCGCCAACCATGTGCGGGATGCTGGGGCCGTAGACGTCGGCATCCATCAGTCCCACGCGGCAGCCGAGCATTTTCAATCCATACGCCAGCGAAGCGGCGACGGTACTCTTGCCGACGCCCCCCTTGCCGCTCCCCACGGCGACGACGTTCTTGATTTTCAGGCCCATCGTTCCGCCCGAATTCAGGCCGCGCACATTCGAAACGAACGTGACCTCAACCGCACCCGCTTCGGGCAGCGATTGGGCGATCGTCGCGCGAACGGCGTCGACAATCCGCTCGCGCCCCGGATACGCGGGAGTCGGCAGATCGATCGTGACGGTGATGGCGTTGTTCGGTCCGACCGCCGCGCTGCGGAGCATTTCCAGCTCACCCAGCGGCCGGCCGATTTCCGGGTCACGCACTCCGCGCAGTCGATCCAGAACCTGGGCTTCAGTCAACATGGTCGTTCTCATCCTCTTCGCAAGTTCCGGTCGTTCGTTGTGGTGTGGAGTTGTATCAGTGTCCGCGCGGAGCGGCAACGCGCGGCGCGGAAGAGGTGGCCGTTCGCAGCAGACGACGGCAGAGTCGCGCGAGACGGTCTCCCGCGATTTCATCGTGAACGAATCCGACAGCCCCGGCCTCGCGAATCGGCCATTCCAAATCTGCCAGTTCGGATGACGCAATCACCACAATGCGGCAGCGCGATTCGCACTGAAACTGCCGACCCAGCCAGCCCAGGCAATCGGTCGGCGCGGCGTCCAGACAAACCACCGCCACGGATTCCGCGAACTCGGCGGCGGCTGGCAGCAAGTCCTGCACGGACCGGCACTCGCGCACCAGCACCCGCTGATCGGTGAATTGCCGCTTCAACTCCGGTCCCCAGAATGGAAGCTTTTCAAAGACCAGCACGCCGATGGTCGGACTCGGGGTCATTGGATCTCGGTGAAATTGCACGCGGGGAATTTGAGTCGATGACAGCGGGATCGTAGGCAGTCCGCAGAAAATGATCTACCCGCGATGGTTTGGGTTTTGGTGGGAAGCGGTGCGGAGTGGCGGGGAACCTGGTCTCAAGGATGAGGCACTGAAGACAGTACAGGGATCACTCTCAGGTCAAAACGCGGATCGATTTGCCGAACTCGAATGCGCGGCCTTCAGTCTTGGGGAACCAGCTCCATTCGTCGATCCCGTGTTTCGGATTCGGCAATGACATGCCGTTGGCCGTGTCCATCGCACAGAACCACCGCGGAGTTCTCGCCGCGACGTCCTGCCCCATCGCCTCCAACAACGGCAGAGCCAGCGTGACCCCCGCCAAACCTTTGAGCACCGCACGACGATCAAGTTGAATTCGAGTCGCGGACATGTTCGTTTTCCCCTGGCCGTTTAAGAGATACCCAACGCCGACTTCAGGCAGATATCAACCTTTGTCATCAGAGTTGCCGAGAGAGACCCGATGACCTGTCGCACGTCCGCTTGTGGGATCGTGTGCAGACGGTTGCATCGAACGGCCGAATTCATGCTCAACCCCGTTGCCGTCCCGTCAGGCGTTGCGATGTCGATCAAGAGTTGATCGGGCTGATGGACGTAGGTGAGATTCGACGTGATGGCCACGATGATCGTCTCACGGATCGCAGAATTCAGAACATCGTTTTGGACGACGAGAGCAGGCCGCCGCTTGCTGCCCGGAGCACCGACGTACGCCACATCCACGATGACAACGTCGCCGCGCTTCATGGGATTTGATCGTAAACGGCCATCTCAGGCTCGTCCCAGCCATTCCCTTCCGACGAACGAGCGAGAGCCAGCCTCATTTCGTCGTGAGTCCAATCTTCGCCGAGGATCTTGGAAACTCGGTCAAAAACATCTGAGCGCAGCAAAACGCAATCCAGACCATCCACGATCAATCGAACGTTGCCACCGCTGGCGAGAGCGTCATGTTGTTCGAGAGTCAGTTCCATGCCCACATTCTTTCATGCAGCGAATCGAACGGCAAGACCGAACTCGAACGCGCGTCCTTCGGTCTTGGGGAACCAGCTCCAGTCGTCGATCCCGTGTTTCGGATTCGGCAACGACATGCCGTTGGCCGTGTACATCGCACAGAACCGCCGCGGAGTTTTCGCCGCGACTTCCTTCCCCATCGCCTCCAACAACGGCAGAGCCAGCGTGACCCCCGCCAAACCTTTGAGCACCGCACGACGATCAAGTTGAACGGAATTGGTCATGGAACACATCCGATAAACAGTTGAGTGGCGTTTGTCTTGTCTTTGAAACTGTGGGGAGAATATCAACGGTTCCTTCCTTTATTCCTTCCGAACCGGCTGGTTCCCGTTCGCTGCACCGTCTGGTTCGGCAAGTTTCTTGAGATGGCTCCACATCTCATACCATTTCTTGATTTCCTTAATGTTTGGTTTGTATTGCTGGGAGGTCAATCCCATCGGGTAGTACCCTTTCCAAAACCCCTCGATCAGATACGCAGCCTCGTGGCCAACCGTGCTCTTGCCGGGGTAGTAAATCGAACTGATAGAAAGATCAACAAATGCGCACGGCTCTTTTGAGTCCAATAAGCCGACCAGATGCGGAAGGTCGGTTTCTCTCACATAGTTCAGTCGAGGTCCGTTGATCGTATACCGATCTCCGGATGCCTTGAGTATCTCAATGAGCTTGACGGACGACTCTGGCAGTTCCGGAAATAACGCCCGATTGTTTTTGATTCGAACCGTAGGCAAAACAATCGCCCCGCGCCATATATGCACGCCGTCTTTCTCAATGCCATCATCGGCCGGGGCAACGGTGAATGTGCCCGATAGGAAGTACTCGTTTGGGTCGTCGTCCTCGATCACCCAAAGCTTGTTGAGCTGCGGAGTGATGGACATCGCCTTGGCTCGGCGAACGCCGAACGGACTTGCACGCAAGCGCATCGTCGCATCGCTTGGAAGCCTCACCCATTCCGTCTTCGGGACCGCACCCCCGAACGAATACCCTGTATGGTTTACGAGTCGCTTATCTTTGTCATGCATCTCGCATTGCAGGCCACCCTTGTATTCGGGGCTGAGGTCGGACTTGCCCATTTCGCAGAAAAGCTGCATCCCTTGGCCGATGGCCTTGGAGGCGTCCTGCAATTCCACATACACAGCCACCTCACGTAGACCGTCGCCAGCAAACTTCTCGCAGAGCACTAGCCGCCCGCGCACTGCGTACCCACGGTTGTCATCGACCGGCTTCGACCATTCGCCCTCGGCGATGACCTTGGGCCCTTCCGCTGCCTGACCGAGCCCGTCGGCCATCTTGCCGATGTGCTCGACCAACTTTCGGAACTGCCCCTGGTCCCAAGCCAGCCGTTGGTCCAAGTTGTCTTTCGTCAGCTTCGGAAACGCCTTGTTCACTTTCAGATAGATTCGGACGGCGAACGGGGTGTCGGCGTCTTGATTGTTCCGATAGTAGTAGGCCTCGACCGCGGCGAAATCGCCCACTGGATGGAAGCTCACAAAATCCTCATCGGGGCGATTGTCGTCGGCCTTTCGTGCGCCAGGGATGCAGATATTCCTCGTCTCGCCAACCGGCATGGCATAAGTCTTTACCGGCTTCTCTGCGGGCTTACCCAGCAGCGCTGCCAAGGCGACTCGGTCAAGTTTCAGAAGACGTTTTCCAAGTTCCTGGAGTTCCTGTCGAGCCTCCTTGACATTCTGAACGTCGTCCACCGCATGGAGAATTCCAGGGTCATCGATTTGATCGAGGTATAAATCGACACTCGCGGAAGCTTCAGTGGCGAGAAGGCTGACCGCGATGAAAGCAAGGATTGAGAAGCGAAGCACGTTTTATCTCCTTTTGGGAAGCCGGAACCGATTGCACCACAGCATCGACGAACGTGGCGGCGAAAAAGTTTCCTTCCCGCATTGAAATTCCCTGGCAATACAGGGCAGCGGAAATGAAGGTGGGAAGAACCGTTTCGAGTGTTCGGTTTCTGATTGGAACCTCTTCTTCTCCTGTTTCTTCAAAAACAAATCACTCTTGATGACGAACCGGAGCCGCTCCTGCATGCGGTAGTCGTTGGACCTCAGTTGGACGCCATGTTCTTTTCTCGGAGCAACGCCCGGAACCCGGCTTGTTCGAAATGCTCGTCAGTGGTCAAGGCGTCGGTGAGACCTCGCTGGTTCATGACAACGAATGAAACGCAGTCGATCAGGCCCCAGTCTTTGTCCGGCCGGCTGCGAAACAACTCGAATGCCTGCTGGTAAAGTTCGTCCGTCAGCGGCACGCACTCCACTTGCGGGTCTTGTTCGAGCGCTTCCAATAACTGGACGGCGGCC